>CAYMRI010000048.1:0-12450 GCA_964392835.1 uncultured Eubacteriales bacterium | reverse complement strand
TTTGTGTCCCCATAGACAAGGTAAACTCATACGAAATACGCGTAATAGTAAGGATAGCCGAGGTAGCACCGTTTGTTGACTTTACTAAGAAGCTGTATGTTGCATAAGCATCAATAGATACCGTTTTAGAAGAAACCCATGTCTTACCATTGTCAAAACTAATCTTAACATTAGAAGGTGCTTCAATCTTATAATCAAATGTATCACTGTAATTGTTGACAATGGTATTTAATGCACCACTTGCACTGGCTATCGCATTACCTCTTTGGTCAATTAAGTTACCTAAATCTGCAATTTTCAATGTATCCGAAACATCCTTTGTCATTTCTCCCTCATAGTCTCTTGCCATTAGATAGAATACTACAGCGGTATTCGTTGTTGCATCTTCAAGAATATACTCTTTACCATGATTTGTCATAACTTGATATTCTTCATTCCAGGTATAGACTGCACTGTACTCACTGCCAACAGAAATGGAATAAGAGCTTGCTTTAGATGGTTTAAAGCTATAAGCAACATATTTACCATATGGTACGGTAAGAGATTTATTTCCTGTACTAACCGTTGTCGGTGTTAATTTTTCAATGTTCCAATCGAAATCAAAAGTAGAATCTGTCAAATCATCCAGTTTTAGTGTAAAAGTAATGACTTGGTTTGCTTTGGTTGCTTGAAATACATAAATTGTACTAATTTCATCGTTCCAAGCAACACCTTTAGTAGAAGAACTAATTTGATAGAAGCCTGCAGATGGTGCTGTATAAGTAACAGTCAAAACTACATTGGTAGGCATCTTATATCCACTGCCGGTCATTGTCTTTAATGTCAAAGTGTCCTCAATTTTGCAAACCACATAATCAAAATTAACTGTTTCAGCACCCCATGCAAAATAACGTGCTTTTACAGTGACTGAACCAGCTTTTGTAACATCAAATTTATAGATTTGCACATAAGTAGCGCTACTGGAATTCGGACCAAACTGCACTTGTTCTTGATTTGTAGAATAAATTACATATTTGCCTGCAGAAGGTGCCGTGAACGTAATATCCTTATAGCAATATCCCAATTGTGTTGCACTCAAAGTTGACTTACCTTCTGCAACTTCTTCCGCAGCAACCAACATATTGGTAGTGATTTTTACAGTCACATTCTTAGAAATCTTAGAAATCTTATAAGTATAAATATTTGCCCCCGTTGTAGGTGCCGGATTGCCAACCAAAGTTGCGCCGGTGCAGGTTGCAATTTCATGGGTATTAGGAACGATAACTGTAAATGTCACGTCAGAACCGTCCTTAATCTTTGCTGGAAGATTCTTAATGGTTACATTGCTCGGTGCATTTACGGTAATTGTATACATATTATACAAAACATATTTACAAGTATCACAAATACCATCATCAGAATAGCCATCATGTTCACTGTAGGAGTCTTTAAAATCATGTCCACAAGTTGCTTGGTGATAGTGATGTGTAGCATCCGTTGTCCATTTCGTTTCAAATGTATGGAAATGTTCTGCAACCACACCGCAAACATCACACTTCTTGTCATTATCACTATCTACGTGAGAACCTTTGTTTCCAACATCTACGGTATGACCGCAGGTAACTTCGTTCCAGTGTTCTTCTTCGCTTGTAGTCCATGTTTCTGCATAGGTATGCTCATGACCACCGGTATATCCGCAAACATCACACCCACCATCATTATCATCATCTACATGTGCTGCTTGGTCTGCACCTGCAACCGCATGATTGCAAATAGGTGCATGATAGTGTCCATTCTCATCTGAAGACCATTCTTCTGCATACATGTGTTCATGGCCGGCTGTATATTCACAAATATCACATGCGCCATCCTTATTTTCATCTACGTGGGCTGCTTCCTCTTTTTTTACATTATGTCCACAAGTGGAAGCATACCAATGGGTCTCCTCCCCTTGCGTCCACGTTGTTTCATATGTATGACTATGGTCGGCAATATATCCGCAAACATCGCAAATATCGTTGCCGTCATCGTCTGCATGCGCACCAACGTCGGATTTTTCATCCATATGTTCACAAGTCGCTACATGCCAATGATTTTCTTCATCATAATTCCAGCTTTCCGCAAAAGTATGTTCATGTTGATTTGCACATGCGACTGTCATCGTGAAAATGCAAAGACATAACAACAAACATAAACTCTTTTTCATATCAATTCCTCCCTCTTATTTTTCTATATAATAACCACAAGCAAAAAGCCATTGATCTTCTTCTGCTGCATACACAGATATTTGTGGATTGGTTTCTACAAAACCATTTCCATCAAAGAATAATAACTGTGAAACACTGTATTTTTGCAAGAAATCTTTTAATTCTTCTGTAACACCATAAACACCATCAGAGTTACAGTAATCTGCATATCCCTTCTGTCCAATTGCTTCTTCGGGGCAACGCCGACAGTCCACATGGCATTTTTCGCATGCATCTGTACAAGCGCCTGCCGCAAAACCTTCCTCTATACTGGTACAAGTCCTATCTTCTCTGCAAGGACAATTGGTAACGCAAAAATACGGGCCGTTATCCCCCGGTGGGTCTATAATTAAAGCATCATATCCTTCAATAAACAACTTGTAATTTTCTGTACCACCGGCAATTGTCAGCGCTTTATTTCCCCGCAATTCCACTGTCGTAAATGCAGAATCCAAGAAACGGCATGGCCGCGAAATATAGGCATATAAAATCGGTCCATATCCAGAAGTAGAGGCATATTTTTCTGTGTCATACAAATGATAGTAATCATCGCCGCCGTCTTTCTTCTCCCATAATTTATAATTGTCACTGTCAAACACATTGGCAGTATTCCCACCTACTGTTTGCATAAATTCTGCACCTACAAAGGTATATTTTGATGCATCATAGTCCGGCTGTTGTTCCAGCTTCGCAGTAGGAATCATAATTTGGGCACTCCCGTGATTTAATGAAAATTCCCCATCCAATTTCACTGCAAAATAAACCTTTACCGGATATTCTTCCGTCTTGGAGGTTGCTTGAATACCAAAGCTAAAGGTTACCTGACCACCGCTGGAAATCATTTCATCTGCAATTTCTACATCCAGCTTAAAGTTTTTCGTATATGTACTTTCTGCGCCGCCGTCATCTGCCACAAATTGCAGTTGCTTAAAGTAAGCATTGGCACCATAATAATTTGCCATAGGATTTACCACATTGGCTGCAGCATCCACCCACCCTTCCACAGAATAGGTTCCGCTCTTTTCCGGTGCAAATTCATAAAAAACCTCAGCATCTGCATCATCTATTTCTACACAATAAATACCGGTAGAACGAATGGAAATACAGTTATACAAACTGTTTCCTTTTCCGCTGGTGGTAACAATTTTATACAAATCGATAGAAACATTTCTGTTATTATTGGTTGCCACATATGCATTGGGGTTATAGGCATATCCTTCGGGCACCGTTAACAAGGTTACCGCATAATCGCCATCCAAATCGTCCATCCATGCCACACCATTTTGGTCAATCTGCGATTGATGAATGGAATAGCCATCGCTCCATTGTACTTGAATGGGATGCTCTGCGTCGGGGATATAAGGTTTTCCGTCTACAACAATGGTTGCCGTAAAAGGATTTTCCATCTCCTCAGGGTCTTTGCTTGGTGTCGAAACAATAACTTGGCTTGTATTGTTTTCGTTTGTACCCGCCGTTGTATCTGCAGGCTTATATTCTCCGCAAGCAGAAAGCAGCATAGAAACTACTAAAAATAATAATACTGCTGCAAAACCTTTCTGTTTCATATTAGCCGACGCCTCCTTTCTTCTTTGCTTTCCGCTTAAAGAAACTCTTAATATCCGCCATTTTTAGCTTTCGAATAATAATATCTACAACAAATAGTACAACTGCGGCTATCATCAAAGGAATCAAAAAGTGAATGGTATAGGTTGCTACATTCTTTTCGTCATTCTTTAAAGAAGGAATCTCCCCTTCTGTTACGGTTCCTCTATTTCTAATTGCCGCATGCAAATTGGAAGGATCAAATACTGCAAAGCTGTCATATTCCGGTGAATAGGAAATGTTAAATGCAGAATTAGAAGTATACTCTACTCCACCATATGTATAAGAAATTGCAATTTCATACTTGCCTTTTTCCGGCGTATCAAATTCATAAAAATATCTGGAAGAATCAAAGGTCAACGTTTCCGTTACTTGGGTACCATTCGGCATAATAATCGTTGCTTCTGCCGTTGCATAAGGATCCAATGTTACCGGAATAACTTCCACTTCAGAATGGATTCCGTCATAGGCTATATTTAATGTATACGGATAATCAATTTTTTCCGTAGGCGTGTTTACCGTCAAAACATTTTCAAAAAACAGCGTTCCTCTGTCTCCTTGCCATTCGTCTGTCCAACCACCGGACAACTTACTGGTAAATGTGGTTACTTTACCATTTCCGTAGCCCCAATAGGTATAAAGAGGTGCTTCAATGACAGTACCACTGCTCTTCACATAATCAACTGTAAGCACAGTGGTTGCACTGGCCTTTGCTTTTGCATAAACATACCCTTGTACATCCGGTAAAGAACGAATGCCGTTCAGAACATCATCGTTTTCTAAATTTATGTTTACGGAGGTTCTTTTTTGAATGACAGACTCCGTTAAATCGTCAGCCACCTGAGAAAACATCACTTCTTGTAACGATGCTTCATCTTTAATTTCATAATAGGAACCACCACCTGCTGCTGCAATGCCCCGCAAAGTCGCTTCTCCTTCTTCTCTTGGCGTTGGGTGAATCACAGAGGTCGTAATACCGTTATCCTTTAATTTTTCAACCACATCTGTCGGGGTGTCACTTTCCAACGTATATGACATACCGTCGCTAATCAACATGATTTGCTTTTGATCATAAGCCAAATCAATCATCAGCTCCCCTGCTTTGTTTAAAGCTGTACCGATTACCGTTCCTTGATATGGTTCAATGGCATTGATTTTTTTAATAATTTCTGTCCGATTGGCTGCTCTGGTCGGCGATTGTAACACATTGATTTCACCCCAGAAATTTACAATCATGACATAATCTTCATCGCTGAGCAAATTTAAAAGTTGGATTGCTGCCTGCTTTGCAATCAACAGTCTTGAGAAATTCTGCATACTACGGGAAGTATCAATGACAATGGCATAGAGCTTTGGATCTTGGTCACTGTTTCCAAATTTTACCGGTAGCATATCTTCCAGTTGTTTCAATACATCATCCGTCTTATTTTGAATGCGTAAATCGCCCAGAGTTACCAAACTCTTGCCAAACACAGATACGGCTTTGTCCACGGCATCAATAAAAGCGGTATAATTGTTGAGTTCACGCACGTCAACATTGGATAAAATAATTTCATCGTATTTACATAAGGCTTCTACACTGCAAGGCACATTGGGATCTTGAATATAAGCATCAATTTCAGCCGTATCGCCGTAAAGTTCTTGTACACGAGGCAAATCCGCCGTTTCATCTGAAATTAATAAAACATTCAAATTTCCTGCAACCGATTGTGTAAAATCATAGGTATTGTTGGATGTGAAAGTATCTCCATCTGCCGTGATGGCAATTCTATAGTCAAAGGTACCTACTGTATCGGTAGACAAGTCAAAATTGACAATATTATATCCCTTTGTCAAAGTGACTGCTTGATTGTCTACACGTACACCATCCTGATACAACACTGCAATGGCCGGTGTATCAAAACTGGTTTGTATCAAAGCATCTGCTGTTGTTATATGGTCTTTATAGGTAGACGCCGTAAAATCTACATCGGAAATTTGCACTTCCTTTGCCCCTTCCGGCAAATTATCATCCAAATAAATGGCATCAATTTGAATATCCTTTGCATAAAGAGCTTCTACCGCACTTACCAGTTCTCCGGTTGCATTGGAAGACGTTTCATTGCCGTCTGTAATCAAAATAATACGCTTGATAACATTGCTTGAAAACAAGCCACCTGCATATTCTAATGCTCCCGAAATGTCCGTTGCACTGTCGTCAATCCCTGCATTTTTCACAGTAGTAAATTCGCCGCCTAATCCGGTTAACAATTTTTGATCTTTTCCAAAGCAAACAACTCCCATTTTTGAATTATTGGGCAGCTTCTTTTGAATTTCGGAAATATAATTGTCCACTTGTTCTAGATTTCTGTTGGTAGAGTGGGATACATCCGCCACAACAAACACCTGGGTTTCCGTCATAACCGTAGTGTACATAAAACCGGAAATTGCTAATGTAAAACAGGTCGCAATTAATATATGTAACACCAGGGATGTTACTGTGCTTTTGCTTTTATTCTCCTTGCGAATTGCAATCAGATAAGGAATCAAAACCACAAGCAAGAGAGGAATAAAAATGAGAAGCAAATATGGATTATCGAAGCTGATATTTTTCATAACAATACACCATCCAATCTGCTGTAATAAACAATGCTAACAAAATAAACAATACTACAATGGGGTCATAGGTTCCGTCAAACCCTCCTGTTTTTTGTTCTCCCTGCAACATTAATTCTGCTTCTGTATGTTCGGGAATCCGTTCCTGTTCTGCCAAAGCACTAAACAGATTAAATTCCCTTGTCGACCCTGCAACTGTCATGGTGATATGATAAACACCCACCTCCGTTAAAGGAAGCATTGCTGTAGCAGAATCAATATCTAAATAAGAAATATTTCCCAAAGGCGATTCCACACGAATACTTTGACAGTTAGCAATGACATTTATTTCCGCCACATCGCCGCAAGTATAGGTTGTGGTTTCCACCATATTGGGGAAAGAATACTCCACTAAATTTCGCATTAAAATGGAAAAATCATATAACAACGGCAGGTTAGAATCATGCAAGTCAAATGCAAAGACCACTTCTCTACCGCCGCCGGAATTAGTTCCTGCAAAAATAACAGGATTTCCTTGATAATAAAATGCCGTGGTAAAATTGCGGTAAAAGCCGCATTTGATGTATCGTTTAATATAAATGTCATTTCCCATCAAATCATTCATTAATGCTTGTGTTACGGAGGAAGAGGAAGTAGACGGTGTTAAGACTTCAGAACCGGAAAAATTCATTTCCCCCTGCACTGTAAAGCCGGAATCCGTAACGCTGCCGGCAATATTAATAAGCCATACCGTACCATCTTGTGGTAATTTTGTTAATCCTGTAGAATCAACCGTATCAAAAATATAAAGGCCATATCCGGTCTGTCCCGTATATTCTTCCGGTGTCAACACTTCCACCGGTGCATTGGAAATACTTTTCAAAGCAGATTCTATAAAAAACGGTCTTTCACTAACCAACAATGTTTTATAAGAATCTTCACTCTTTACATCATAAATTACATACTCGTTATCCAAGGCAAGGGCATCATTTTGCTTTATTCTTATTTTTATGGAAGAAAAAGAATCTGCCTTTTGTGTAAAGGCAAACACAGTGGGTTCTCCTTTTTTCACAGAGACCGTAAGCGTATCTGTAACATCATTTGCATCATTCATATAAAGTTCCAACGTTAAATCTGCATCCTGGATATAAGAATTTACTTTACCGGTAATGGTTAAGGCACTTCCCTCGCTGATATAGTAAACATCCGTAAGACCATAATTCTGCACAGCGTTTGCTACATTGATGACTTCTATATTTTTCACATCTGTATAAGCAATATCCGTCACAAAATAAATCAATGCGGAAGGGCTTTCATTAAAATAGCTTTGTGCAAGACCGATGGCATCTGTAAAATCAGTAGCCATATGAGAAACTTCCAGCTCCTCCAGTAATGTCTTTGCCTGTTGCTTATCATCTGTTTTTTCAAAAACAACTCTTGTGGTATCCCCAGCGTAAATCAGGGTATATACACTACCATCAACGGAAGAATTGATTATACCGTTGATTTCGTTTTTTGCTGCTTCAAATCGTGTCTTGTTACCGCTTTCCATATTCATACTGCCGGATGCGTCCAAAACAAAACAATATTCATTCGCGGAATTGGGCACGGTAAAAATAGGATTTGCCACAATCAACGAAATCGTCACTACCGCAAGAATTTGAAGAATCAAACTGATAATACCCGCTAACGGGCTAATTGGATTCTTTCGTTTCAAGAACTTTTCACTCAACGTCCACAAATAGGTAGATGCCACAGTTTGCTCGGAATATTTACTTTTAATGATATAAATTAGGATTAGAATCGGAACGCCAAGCAATCCAAGCAATCCAAGAGGATGTAAAAAGCTCATTTCACTACCTCCATACCTACCAATTTGTCAAATACGATTTCATTCATGTCATCTTCTGCAGATACTAACAAGTAATCAGCTCCTCGTGAAAAGCAAAAATTTTTCAAATTCTCTGTCACATATTGCAATGCACGCTTATATGCTTTGGCAATTTCTCTGTCAATGTCTCTGCGGTAAAAACGTTCTGCACTTTCAGAATCAAAGAAATGTACCTTTCCACGTGTCTGCGGATTTATTTCTTCCTTTGTCAAAACCTGTAAGCACAAAATATCTCTTCTCTTTTGGTGCAAATAATCAATGGCCTGTTCATAATCATTCTCCGTCAGGAAATCAGAAATCAGCACGGATAAGCCATCACCGAATCCAACGGATTCCGGCAAAAGTGCTTCACTAATATAACTGTCTCCTTGAAAAACAATATCATTGAGTTTTCCGATTTCTGCCAAATAAGACTCTTTTCCAACCATGCCGTGAATCACTTCATGAATGGTTTTGTCTTGAATAATATAAACAGAAACCTTATCCATTTCACATACAGAAAGGTACGCAAAAAATGCAGTAAGCTTTAACGCCTGTTCTGCTTTGCGTGCATCTCCATGCTCCATAGAACGGCTGGCATCAATATAAATTTTGGTATGCATCTGCCGCTCATCCAAATATAATTTCAAATAGAGTTTTTCAAAACGTGCATATGCATTCCAATCAATCTTTGTGGTGTCATCGCCTTCTATGTAATCACGGTAATCCGCAAATTCACAGGAAGAACCGTAGCTTTTGCTTCGATGATTTCCGCCGAACATACCGGCTACATTGTCCTTCAAGAGCATTTGCAACAATTCCACTTGTTGCAAAAATGCTTCGTTTACCACGAACCTGCCCATCCAATTACCCCTTTCTCTCTTTCAAAAGCATAGAGATAACGTCATCAATCGTTAAATGTTCATTAATTGCTGTATAATTCAGCTTAATCCTATGGCGCAAAACAGGTGCTGCCAATGCTTCAATATCTTCTTTGGAAACATTATAATTCCCATTCATCAACGCACGTACCTTGGCACAAGTAATCAAGGCTTGTGCTGCACGGGGAGACGCCCCGTATTTAATATATTTTTTTGCCACATCAGAAGCATCTTTTACTTCAGGATGGGTACCGGAAACAAGGCGAACTGCAAATTGCAACACATCATCAATTACCGGCACAGTAGCTGCCAGCGCTCGCATTTCCAAAATACCATCGCCGTCAATGGCTGCAGTTGCGGTTTCATCCATGGTAATCTGCGTCATTTTTACAATATCCGCCAATTCAGCATCATTTGGAAAATTCATCAACAGTTTAAACATAAAACGGTCCATTTGCGCTTCCGGCAACGGATATGTACCATCTTGTTCAATTGGGTTTTCGGTTGCAAGCACAAAGAAAGGTTCGTCCAATTTATAAACTTCATTGGCAACGGTTACCTTGTGTTCCTGCATAACTTCCAACATAGCGGACTGCGTTTTCGGCGTCGCACGATTGATTTCATCTGCCAATACCAAGTTTGCAAAAATAGGGCCTTTTTGAAAAGCACTTTTCATATTTCCGTTTGTATCTTTTTGGAAAACAACGGTACCGGTCACATCAGACGGCATTAAATCAGGGGTAAACTGAATTCTGGAAAATTGTAAGTTCAGTACTTTGCTCAAAGAACGAACCAAACGAGTCTTACCAACACCCGGAACCCCTTCCAGCAACACATTACCGCCTGCAATTATGGCAATAATTACATTGTCCACAACTTCATCGTTGCCCACGATATCTCGGCGAAGCTGTTCCTTTACTTTTAAAATCGCAGCATTAAAATTCTTTACTGTTTCTGCATTTTCCATGTTTGACTTTCCTCTCTTATCCTGTAATTATAATTAACTATTCTCACTTTCTGCAGTCCCATTGAACAAATATGCGAAATAATCTGTCAATACCTGTTCCAATTCTGCAGAAACATTCCCATCTACCAATTGCTCTGTAATAATGGCATAATAGCCATTGATAACTTCGCCATAAGTTACATACGCATCTAATTCCGGGTCATAAATCATGTCGTCACTACCATAAATCATTTCCCCGCTTCCAAGCCCCCCAGCATGAATGGTTTGCTCGTCATCATCCTCTTTGTCCGCATATTCCCCTTCATCCAAGGTACCGGATGTCAAATTTGCCAGAACATTGACCGGCAATTCACTGTCAGCAATACCAAAGATTTCCATAAGACGGAAAATGGTATCCTTTCTAACTTCTTCATTATTTTTCTGTTTTAATAATGCACTGTCAAAAACGTCTCCGGCAGTTTGAAAAACAAGACTGAAGTGGTCCGCTGTTTGTGCGGCCTTCAGGTCGGTTATGAAAGAAGTCATTGTCTGCATTAAAATATCATCTTCCTCAACGGAAATTTGTGCAAGGATTGCTTCCAGAGCACTAGCCAACACCACTCCATTGGTTTGGTCCGTAACTGTGGCAGCGGCTTCTGTCAAACATTGTGTCATTGCTTCTGCATCCAAAGTTGTAATAGCAGTTCCCAATTTTGCAACCATGGTATTGGTACTGGTCGTCATATTTCTCCCAAATACATCATAAGAGTTATGTGCTTCTACAATGTCATAGATTTCAGTAATGGTAGCCACTACTTCTGTATGCATAACACTTTCTTTATTTGCCTGTTTCAACGTGGCAAGCAAACTTTCCAAAGAAGACACCACGTCACGCTTAGGAGAATCCTCCATATTAGATGCATTGACTTCTTCAATTAAATCTATTAGCGCTTGTTCCTGCCACGGGGTAAAAACAAACCCATCCTCGTCTGCCGGCGGCTGTATTGCACCTGCAACCGGCACCAAAATTGCGGTTACCAACACAGCACAAGAAACAACCGGCACAATAAAATGTCGCCAAATATGCTTTCTTTTTAATTGTTTTAATGGTGTTTCTTCCAAAATGCGTTCGGTATCCATACGTTGCAACGCAATCATATCCCCCGGTTCATTTTGGAATTCAATCATAGTCTGTACTTTTTCATGTAATTGTAAATCATGATCCAGTCGCTTTGCAATTCGCTTGTCAGTGGGGCGCTTAATAAGATAAAGAAGCCCACTTGCTAATACAGCGACACCAACACCGCATCCGATGCACAAAAATAAATTCGGCGTTGCAAAAATTTTTTGTAATAACAAAATAGAAGATGCAACTAAAAGACCACAGGCAACACCAAACACCACTGCCATCAGCAGTGTATTGGTACGAATTTTCTTTTGAAATTTTAAAAATCCTTTTCCCATGGTTTCTCCTCTTTTTTAAGTATACCGCAATATCCCCAATATAACCACTTTATTATATTGCTTTTCCTCTCAATAGTCAATGCCAGGTTCTGCCAGACACACAAAAAAACACGTGCATTTCTGCACGTGCAAAAAGACCTATATAACTTATGCGATTGCCTTTAATATCAATGTAATCTCTGTAGAGCCTTCATCAAAATAGAAATCGGTTACATCAGATACATGTTCATACCCTGCTGGTAATGTTACAACAGACACCTTGTAGTCTGCTTCTACAACATGGAAAGTTGCCACACCATCAGCGTCTGTCATCCCCGGCAAACAGGAATCGAGGCAAAGTTGCACCATCACATTGGCAAGTGGATTGTTTCCTTCGTCTACAACTTTTACTGTATATGTTACCTTCCCATCCTCTTCCGGCGTAGGTGTGGGTGTGGGTGCTTCCGGGGTTGGTGTTACAACCACAGTCGGTGTAGCAGTGGCTTCGTTATCATCAGCATTCGTACTAGCACAAGCACCTAATGTAAATAACATACATAAAATCATTACGGATATTGCAATTTTTTCTATTTGTTTCATGGTATATTCCTCCTCATTTTTTTAGATTTTATCATTTTTAGCATAGAATTACAAGCATTATTCCCCATTTGCAAAAACTTCCACAGTCTCCACAACTTGTTGCCGATAGTCATCGTCTGTATAAAAAGCAAACATGCTTCGGAAGCGTTCTGTATCCGGCATGGTTCCTGTATGTATAAAACTTACCATACCATATCGGTCAATAATTACCGTAGTAGGATAACCGGTTAGCCCAATTGCTCGTTCCCATGCTACATTACACTGTACTGCAGGAAAGGTAAGCTCTAAATTATTTACAAAAGCAGCAAT
>CAYMRI010000047.1:256-12748 GCA_964392835.1 uncultured Eubacteriales bacterium | reverse complement strand
CCGCATATTAGGGTCAGGCAAATACTTCCCACAGACACTGCAACGATGCTCTACATTTTTCTCAATGTCATTTTCATCAATTTCTTCATGATGTAAAATTTTATTCAAAATTCCGGCAAACGCAGAAAATTTTCGAACCAAGGTGTTGGAAAATTTACAGATTTCGATATAGCCGTTTTCTGTTTTTAAGGTAAAAATACCAATGGACACCAAGGATTCTGCAAACACTTCTTTTACATCCGGTCCCATGGGAAAGGTTTCTGTTTTGGACCAATCATCCGAAATCAAATACAGCATATTTTGGTCATATACCACCCAGGAGGAAGCATACTTCCCCACACTGTCCAAATCCGTTTCAACCGCAATGGCATCTTCTGTTATTTGTAATTGGTGTTCTGCCGCTTTTTGAAAAAAATCTTGGGGCAAAGTGTCTATTTTAATCATTCCAAAATTCCTTTAAATGTCCCTCTGTTTCCTGAAATCCTATAAATTGCACATGCTGCCACTCACCCGGGAACAGCTCCATATATTTTTGCGTATGGTAACGCTCGTCCAGCAGGATAATCACACCTCTGTCTTCTTCAGAACGAATCACTCTGCCTGCAGACTGTAAAATTTTGGTAAAGCCCGGGTATACATAAGCAAAATCAAACCCTTGCAACGCTTCATAATTTTCCCTGGCCCTAGCATCAAAATACTCTTTTATCAGCTCTCTGTCAACACTTACCTGGGGAATTCCAACCCCCACCAAAATAGCCCCAATGAGCCGGTCGCCCTTCAAATCAATGCCTTCGGAATACACGCCCCCAAGGACACAAAAACCGATTTGCTGCTGTGTGGCATCCTCTTGGAATGACGCAATAAAGGTTTCCCGCTCTAAGTCCGTAGCGCCTCTGCTTTGCATCACGGTTTCCAAATCCGGATACTTTATCTTAAAAATCTCATGTACTGTCTGCATGTACTTGTAGGACGGGAAAAATGCCATATAATTCCCCTTTTTTACCGTCACAGTCTTTGCAATATAGTCCGCAATCCGCTCATAGGAAAATTCCCGTTTTTTATAGCTGGCGCACACATCGGTAGCACATAAAATACACTTGTTTTCCGGCACAAATGGCGACGGCAATAAAAGCGTAGAATCCGTATCCTCCCCACCCAGCAGATGAAAATAATACTTCATGGGAATTAAAGTGGCTGAAAACAAAATGGAAGCCACCGCTTTCTCAAAAGATTTTTTCAACTGTGCAGAGGGATCCATACATAATACCTTAAATTCTCCGTCGCTTTCCCGGCAGGTATAATAGGTGCAAAAACTGCTGTCATACCAATCGGACAGTTTTAAATAAAACACCATATTAAAATAGGTTTGCAGATACCGGTCATACATTTCATCCTTGGGATGCATATCTAAGAATTCCCCGGATGCTGCCACTGCGTCCGTAACCAAGTCCACCAGTTCTTCGTCATTTTCTTGAGAAAAAAGATATTGCTTTCCGAATACTTCCGTCAAAGTGTCTTTGGATTTTTCAATAAAATGCTTGTTAATCCGGCTGAGGGCTTTGGAAAGAATGGGAAAATCCGTCTTGGTGTGCTGCTTAAAATCCATAAAATCGCGTTTTTCCAACGTGACAGAATACATTTCCCTTGCACGGTCCGCTAGGTTATGTGCTTCATCAATTAAAAAGGTATAACGTTCCGTGTTCCCGTCTTCAAAAAAGCGTCTTAAATACACCTTTGGGTCAAACACATAGTTGTAGTCGCAAATGACAAAATCACTCCATAAAGTTAAATCCAGTGCAAATTCAAAGGGGCATACCCGGTGTTTATCTGCATAAGCCTGCAAGCGTTCCATGTCATATAACCGGTCATGGCCCAGCGCATCCAATACGGCATTGTTGATTCTGTCATAATGGCCTTTTGCATAAGAACAATCATCCGGATTGCAAAGAGGTTTGGCACACTTACATATTTTTTCTTTGGCATATAAAATGGTTGTTATCAACTGCAGACCACTTTGTTCCGTTAAGATATCCACCGCCTGCTTGGGCAGGATTCTGGTGGTGGTTTTGGCGGTCAGATAGAACAATTTATCGTATTGATCCTCACCCATGGCTTTTAAGGCAGGAAAAATGGTAGACATGGTCTTGCCTATTCCCGTTGGCGCTTCTACAAACAGTTTGGTGGAAGAACGAATGGCTTTATATACGCCAACAGCCAGTTGCCTCTGTCCTTCTCTGTATTGCGGAAATGGAAATTGCAGCTTTTGCAAGGATTGATTTCTTACACCACGCCATTGGTGTATCAATCTTAAAAATTGCAAATAGCTTTCTATCCAAGATAAAAATGTTTCTTCCAGTTCAAGAAATGTGTATTCTTTGTAAAATGATTTGGTTCCAAAGGTTTCAATGTCACAATAAATCAGCTTAATTCCTGCCTGTTGACAACCTTCTTTGAGACAGTACAAATAGGCATAGGATAGTGCCTGTGCCCAGTGCAACGGATATTGGTCGGTAGAAATGGCTTCCAACTCCAAATCGGTAGATTTAATTTCTACAATGACAGGTTTTCCCAAATGTGGTTGAATGGAATCCGCCCGTCCATCCACTGTCAAATCGAATTCCGGAAATTGCAATTCATATTTTAAAAATACTTCGGACAGATTGCCTTGTTGCTCCAAATTTTTCTCAATACGACGATGAATTTTGGTACCCAATACCGCTCTTTCATTGCTGAGTCTGCCATGACCGGAAGAGGTAATATCTCCCTGTCTGAGTACAAATTCCACCAATTCTTTTACAGATAAATGATAGGTTTTCTTCATCTCGCTCATGATACAAACTCCATAAACGCCAAATTGGCATAATCCATGCCTTTTTTTGTGAGACGTATTGTGTCTGCTGTTTCTTCCAAAAGCCCCATATTTTGCAATTTAGCAAGCTCTGTAGCATAAATTTCTTTCATGTCTTTTCCAAACTTTTTGGTAAAAGCGGTTTTGGAAATGCCATTAGTCCTGCGAAGTCCCAGCATCATATATTCCTGCATGGATTCTTGAAATGAAATTTCTTCCTTTCCTGCAGGTTTTTCATCGGTTAGGTAGTCTGAAATGGTATTGGGGTTCCAAAAACGCCAGCCGTTAAAATAGGAATGGGCCGCCACGCCAAACCCTAAATAGGACTCCCCTGTCCAATATTTTTCATTGTGCCTGGAGGCATAGCCCATCTTTGCAAAATTGGAAATTTCATATTGCCGGAATCCATGTGCCTGCAGCAACTCTCTGCCCTGCCAATATATCCTTCTTTCTTCCTCTTCTTCCGGCAGATTTAATTGTCCTTTTTGGTCTAAGTCATAAAAAGGTGTGCCTTCTTCAACAATGAGGCTGTAGGCGGAAATATGGGTTACCGGCAACGCCAAAACTTGCTGTAATGTTTGTAAAAAGCTTTCTGTCGTCTGCCCGGGAATGCCAAAGATTAAATCGGTGCTGATGTTGGAAAAACCGGTTTCTACCGCCATGTTTACTGCCTCCGAGTAGTCTTCAAAGGTATGAATACGGCCCAAAACGGCCAATTCTTCATTGTTTGCGCTTTGCAGACCCAAACTGATACGGTTGATGTCTGCTTGCTTGTATATTCGGCATTTTTCCTTTGTCAATGTGCCGGGGTTGGCTTCTATGGTAATTTCACAATCGTTCGTTACCGTATAATTGGTATGTATGGTTTCCATCACTTGTGCAATGTAGTGTGGGTCCACCAAAGAAGGCGTTCCGCCGCCGATAAAAATACTGTCTACTTCATAGTCTTTGGCTTGTTCTGCTTTGTCCAGCAACTCCTGTTGTAACATAGAAAAATACGCAGGTGCACTGTCCAGTTGGCCTGCGTATGATTTAAAGTCACAATAGTTGCATTTCTTTGCACAATATGGTATGTGCACATAAAGACCGAGTTTCATATTTTTTCGTTAGTCATCCAGCTTTAATACACTCATAAATGCTTCTTGGGGCACTTCTACAGTACCTACCTGCCGCATTCTCTTTTTCCCTTCTTTTTGCTTTTCTAACAGCTTCTTCTTTCTGGTAATATCACCGCCGTAACATTTTGCCAAAACGTCTTTACGATACGCTTTAACCGTTTCACGGGCGATAATTTTTCCACCGATACAAGCCTGAATTGGCACTTCAAACATCTGCCTTGGAATATTCTCCTTTAACTTCTCTGCCATTTTACGGCCCCTGGAATAAGCATTGTCCGCATGTACGATAAAGGACAAGGCGTCCACCAATTCTCCGTTGAGCAAAATGTCCAACTTCACCAAATTGGATTGTGCATAGCCCATTAATTCATAGTCAAAGGAAGCGTAACCTCTGGTTCTGGATTTTAAGGCATCATAAAAATCATAAATGATTTCATTTAAAGGCAATTCATAGCTTAACAACACTCTGGTAGCATCCATATATGACATATTTTTAAATACACCACGGCGTTGTTGGCAAAGTTCCATAATGTTTCCCACATATTCATTGGGAGCCATAATGGTTGCCTTTACAATAGGTTCTTCCATCTTTGCAATTTCTGTTACCGGCGGCATGTTGGTAGGATTGTCCAAATTCATGATAGTACCGTCTGTTTTGGTAATTTTAAAAATAACGCTGGGGGCTGTGGTAATCAAATCCAGGTTGTATTCCCGTTCCAGTCTTTCCTGAATAATTTCCATGTGCAAAAGTCCCAAGAATCCGCAACGATAGCCAAAACCCAATGCCACGGAAGATTCCGGTTCAAACATTAAAGAAGCATCGTTTAATTGGAGTTTTTCCAATGCATCTCTTAAATCACCGTATTGAGAACCATCTGCAGGATAAATACCGCAGAACACCATGGAATTTACTTTTTTATAGCCCGGCAACGGCTCTTTTGCCGGATTGTTTGCCAATGTAACGGTGTCACCCACCCGGGTATCCCGTACATTTTTAATGCTGGCGGTAATATAGCCTACATCACCAGCCAATAGTTCGTCGCAAGGCAGCAATGTGCCCGGACGGAAGGTTCCCACTTCTACAACGGTAAATTCTTTTTGGGTATACATCATACGAATGGTATCCCCTGCTTTTACACGGCCTTCTTTAATGCGGCAATGTACGATAACTCCTTTATATGCATCGTAATAAGAGTCAAAAATCAACGCTTGCAGCGGTGCGTTTTCGTCACCACAAGGTGCAGGGATTTTCTTCACAACAGCTTCTAATACATCTTTGATATTTAAACCTGTTTTTGCAGAGACACAAGGTGCATCCTGTGCTTCAATACCGATAACATCTTCAATTTCATTTTTCACCCCATCCGGATTGGCACTTGGCAGGTCAATTTTATTGATAACCGGCATGATTTCCAAGTTGTGGTCCAATGCCAAATACACATTTGCCAAGGTTTGTGCTTCGATACCCTGTGCTGCGTCCACCACCAAAATAGCTCCTTCGCAGGCCGCCAAACTTCTGGATACCTCATAGTTAAAGTCCACGTGTCCCGGGGTGTCAATTAAGTCAAAAATGTATTCTTCTCCATCATCTGCTTTATACACCAAGCGCACAGACTGCGCTTTAATGGTAATCCCACGTTCCCGTTCAATGTCCATATTATCCAGCACTTGCTCTTCCATTTCACGTTCAGTCAACACCCCTGTCATTTGCAGAATTCTGTCTGCCAGGGTGGATTTGCCATGGTCTATGTGAGCAATAATGCAAAAATTTCTGATTTTCTTTTGTCTTTCATTGGGCATGTTCTGTCCGTTTGACATGTTGTTAAATACTCCCTCATATCATTTTTGCATATTGTATCATAGATTTTGGGAAAAATGAATTGTTAATTTGAATTATCGGTGGATGAAACTTTCATGTCATAAACATAATATTCTCCGTTTTCTATGGTTTCTAACGCTTCTGCCAAATCCTGTTCTCCATATTGTGCAAAAAATATTTGTACAGCATACCCATCATCAGTACGATAAGTAACAGAGGCGAAACCAAAAGTATCCTGACTTTGTGGATTTCCCAGTAATTGCCGTACTTCAGAAGATGTGGTTTTTCCAATTTTGATTGCAGAAAAATCTTCCAATTGAGGTAAGTCCACTCTACTGGGTTGTAAAATGAAATCGCCAAAAGTTGCATTTTCGGCAGTCTGCATTGGTGCTTTATTCAGCCAGTTATTTGTACATGATGTCAACAAAAAAATGGAAATTAGAATAAATAATATTGTCATTTTACGATTGTAATTCAATCTCATATACGACCAATTCTCCTTCCTCATTATTGGTATAAGTTATATAATATAACTCATCATTAATATTATACTCCAAAACAATTTCCTCTGTTGAAACAGATTTTATTGCCAACCCTAGAATTGCGGTCACCTGAGAGTATGTCATGCCAATCTCTATATTATTTGTTGTTTCCATAGAGTTTGTATCAAAAACAGAATTCAAGTTATTCGTCTGTAAGTCAGTTGTATTAGAAATAATTAATTCAGATTGGTAAAAATTCCCCATTGGAGTTACACTAAAATATCCAATAAACTTAGAATAATTAAGTCCACCTCCATTATCTGTAGAATCACGATCTGCCAACTCCGGATCATGAATTATCTGTCCAGAATAGTCTAAATTTGTTACAGAACCCGTCCCAGGTTTATGTGACCATGATGCAATATTGCTAAGACTTAAGTTTGGAAACCGCATCAGTGCTCTGGAAATACCATAAGTTTCTCGTTTTCCTATCATAAAAGCAGTTGAAGAACCACTAGAGCCTGCCAAACTGTTTATGGTTACATCTTGAATTGCTCCTGTTCCGTTACTATCGTAATTAATTTCTATAGTCGGGTCAATTCTAATTGGATAAATGGTTTTTTCATCTTTCAAATACGCCGCATCCACATGAATGGTCATGAGATATTCTTCATTGGCAATTACTGTTTCATAGGTCATGTTGCCAAATGTGTTGTTTCTTTCATCCGCAGTAAAAATAATGATGTCTCCAATTGTCGCTTTGATTTCATTGTTTTCATCCGCCAAATAGTAGGAACCATCTTCCATAATTAATGTCAATCCATTTGTATAGAGTCGAAAAATGTATTCTGTCTGCCCAGTAAATTCTTCCACCACAATATCTTCTTTGAAACCGGTATAAGTTAAAGAATATTCTAACGTGGTGTTGTTCCCAAAAGGATAGGACACCATTTCTTTATCTTCTGACAGGCTGGCTTTCCTTACCGGTGTAATCGGAGTAATAGTGGTAATTTGTTCCGTAGCAGTTGATAGATCTTCTGTAGTTGTAGCAGAAACTACCGGTGTGATTGGTGTCACAGACAATATAGGTTGTTCCTCAGGAACCATTTTAATTGCTACATCTTCATGCTCTAAAGAAATACCATCGGATAGCTTTTGGGCAAAAGTTGTAATAATATTGTTATCCGCCGTTTGATAATTACCCTTTGCGGTTTCATGCAACTTTAAAGTAATATCCTTTTTTGTTCCAGTTGCATCTGTATATTTTACCGGATAATCAAACAATCGCATGGTATTTGAGCCATCAGCATTTTTCAAAACCAATGTATATTCATTTGTTTCTTCGCTTTTAACTCTGCCCACATACTGATTTTCCTGAATTTCTGCTTTATCCAAGACAGCCGGAAAGTCATCCACTTCTAAATACTCTACGGTTGCTTCTTCCACAACAGCAAGTTGTTTTTCTAAAGCATCTAATTCTATCTTTTCTTGTGGAATTGTCATATCTTCATCAGCAATATTTGTAAACCCACTGAACAAAGTAAAGATAATGCTAATTGCTAAAACAAATGACAAATATCTAATATATTTTTTCATAAAAATCTCCTTTCCATGTTTTCTGTATAGTACAAAAAAGCACATAAACCACCGAAAATTCCAGTCGCCTATGCGCATTCTATGGAGATTTTTAAAGGACACCTCACTTGTTTATTCATAAATGGAACCTCTTATTTCAGCTCTAGAAAGAAAAGAATATTAATACCTGTGCCATAAGTATAAAAAACATTACTATGCTTTGTCAAGTATCCTGTAATAGTATTATACTAAAAGTATGTCAAGAAGAACCTTTTCTCTTGTTGATGAAGTCTTTCATCTTTCCTTATTGCGTAAATGCATAGATACTTCGCCGGTATACAGCGCTCTTGCTAGATAAAGAACGGCCGCATCCCTGTCATTTGCAGAATTCTGTCTACCAGGGCTGGGGATTTACCATAGATTTTAGGAAAAATGAAATACTAAGTTGTATATTCCGTAAAAGAAAGTGTCTTTAACCATTCCATATCCGGTTGTTGTGTATCAAGTTCAATGTTCACCAAAAGGTTGTCATATACAAAGTACACATAGCAAGCATTTTGGTCGCCGCTTTCGCAGATATGAGCTGAAACGGAACGGTCTGCCAATTGTATTTCTTCGTCATATTCTTTACGAAATCCATACATAAGCCAATACTCAGAGTCAAATTCATACAAAAATTCTTCAAAAGTAACATTTTCTGCAATTGCTGCCTCCTCTGGTGTAAGGTAGGCAATATAAATTTTTGCTGATAATTCCGATTCCTGTTCCGGCAAATAACAGAGCCATGGTTTACCATGTCTATAGCTGGCATATAGCCTAATTTGTTCTATGTCCTTTGAAGGAATATGTATTTTCTTGTTGGCTATTATTTCAGTAATAAATGCTGTATACACATCACTAACAGGAGTATCAGAAGATCCATTCAAATGATTTTGCACCATAGCCGGAATTTTTTCGGTTTCTGCATCCGGTGTAAAAAATGCCATGAATTCATCCATGTTTTTAAAATCAAATCGTGGATTACTGAAATATAAATTTTCGTCAGACAAAAATTCTTCTAAAGTTCCCAAACTAAAATAAGAAAAAGAAATCTTTTCAATATCATCGGTCCATACAGTAACTAATACATTATACTTTCCGGCTGAAAACCTGCCACAATACCAATCACGTTCCGGCACATCATAGAGCCCTACAGAAACGTTGTCTATCAAAAGCTCTTTTTCAATGATTACATCTTTGTCATATTCTATATTGACGTCTTTGCCAACACAAAATTCATATCGAATGTCATTAATGTTATAAACAATAATATAATATTGATCTTGTGTATCCGGGCGATACTCAAAACAGGTAAGAAATTCTTGATATTCCGGCTTTGCATGAGGCAAGACGTCCGTTTTTAGTTGTTCCATAAAGGATAGCGCAGTGGAAGTTTGACAGCAATAATTTTCCCAAAGCCCTGTATCACTTTCCCCTAAAAAAGTTCTAAATGCATATTCTCCCTCATTTGCTGCAGCCGCAAATTCCCTTATTTGGGAAAAAGAAGAAAATTGCCACATATTGGGTATGCAACCGTCAGGATTTGATGACCCATAATCCGCTTCTTGTTCATTCTGGCAGCCGGTAAAACAAAGAATCAGGCATAAAAGAAGAATAAGCCATTTTGCTTTTTTCATAGTAAATCTCCTTTCTTAATTTCGTGCAAGAAACACAAAAGCACATAAACAACCGGAATTTCCAATCGCTTATGTGCGCTCTATAGAGATTTTTAAAGAATACCGCAAGTGTAACCAATCATGTTGTCCTTGTCAAATATTTCAAGTAGATCCCCTTCTCTTATGAATAAACTCTTTCATTTTTCCTTCATAACCGTTATCGGTAGGTTCATAATAAATGGTTCCTACCATGGGGTCCGGTAAAAACTGCTGTGCTACCCAGTTACCTTCGTAATTATGGGCATATTTGTAGCCATCGCCATAACCTAGTTTTTCCATGCCTTTTGTCACCGCGTTGCGCAAATGCATAGGTACTTCCCCGGTATTCTTTGTTTCTACATCTTCCAGTGCTTTATTAATCGCCATATAAGCCGCATTGGATTTTGGGCTGGTTGCTACATAAATAGCCGCTTCTGCCAAGGGAATTCTGGCTTCCGGCATACCCATCATATGCACTGCTTGGGCAGCAGATACTGCAATATTTAATGCAGAAGGATTTGCCATACCCACATCTTCGGCAGCGCAAATCATAATTCTTCTTGCCAAAAACATAGGATCTTCTCCGGCATATAGGGCTCTTGCTAAATAAAAAACAGCTGCATCCGGGTCAGAGCCCCGCATGGATTTAATAAATGCGCTGATATTGTCATAATGTCCTTCGCCGGATTTGTCAAAACGGACAGCTTTTTTTTGAATACATTCTGTAATGGTTTTTACATCGATTTTCAGTACACCTTTTTCATCTGCATTGGTACTTAACACTGCCAATTCTAAGCCATTTAAGGCAGAGCGTGCATCACCGGAAGAAGCTTCCGCCAAAAAGTGCAGTGCATCTTCATCCAATTCGATTTGCAACCGTCCGTACCCTCTTTCTTCATCCTTTAAGGCTCGTTTTATGATTTCTTCAATATCTTCGTTGGTTAATGGATTTAACATAAATACAGTAGAACGAGAAATCAACGCTTTGTTTACTTCGAAAAACGGATTTTCCGTGGTGGCGCCAATTAAGATAATGGTGCCGTTTTCCACATAAGGCAACAAGGCGTCTTGTTGCGCCTTATTAAAACGATGAATCTCATCAATAAAGAGTACGGTTCTGCCGGATGGATTCAGTAAAGGATTTTGGGTTTCCTGCACAATTTGCTTAATGTCTGCAATGCCGGAATTCACTGCATTTAATTTTGAAAAATTGGATTTGGTTGCATTGGCTATGACCTTGGCAATGGATGTTTTTCCTGTTCCCGGTGGACCGTAAAAAATAACAGAACTAAGCATATCCGTCTCAATCATACGATACAACATGGTCCCTTTGGACAAAATATGAGACTGGCCCACGAAGTCTTCCATACGCTAACGGTTCTTTTGAACGGTTTTGGGTCATGCCTGTCTCTCCTGCTCTTAGTAAAGAGGATATTTAGCCACCAAAGCAGCTACTCTTTCGATGACTTCATCTTTATTTTTCTCAAAATCAGAAAGTGCCATATAAATCAAATCAGCAATTTCTTCACAATCTGCTTCTTTCATACCTCTGGAGGTAACTGCCGGTGTTCCCAAACGGATACCACTGGTTACAAACGGGCTTAATGTATCAAATGGAATCCCGTTTTTGTTACAGGTAATATTTACTTCATCCAACATATGTTGTGCATCTTTACCGGTAATGCCAAGTCCTGTTACATTTACCAACATTAAGTGGTTGTCTGTACCGCCGGAAAGAACATCCATGCCATGGGAAGCAAGACGCGCTGCCATAGCCGCTGCATTTTTCACAATCTGCTGTTGATAAGCTTTAAATTCCTCGGACAATGCTTCCTGGAAGCTCACTGCCTTCGCTGCAATAATGTGCATTAAAGGACCACCTTGTTGTCCCGGGAATACGGCTTTGTCAATTGCCTTTGCATACTGTTCCTTGCACAAAATCATACCGCCTCTGGGACCTCTTAATGTCTTGTGGGTTGTAGTAGTAACAAAATCAGCATATTCTACCGGATTTGGGTGCAATCCTGCAGCAACCAAACCAGCGATGTGCGCCATATCTACCATCAAGTATGCGCCTACTTCATCTGCAATTTCACGGAACTTCTTAAAGTCAATGGTTCTGGGATATGCGCTGGCACCTGCGACAATCATCTTTGGTTTGCATTCCAAAGCAATTTTACGCAATTCTTCGTAATCAATTCTGTAATCCTCTTTGCTGACACCGTAAGGAACAATGTTGAAGTATTTACCGGATTGGTTTACCGGGCTACCATGGGTTAAGTGACCACCGTGTGCCAAGTTCATACCTAAAATGGTATCACCAGGTGTTAACATAGCAAAATACACTGCCATGTTGGCCTGTGCGCCGGAATGCGGTTGTACATTGGCATGGTCGGCACCAAACAATTGCTTTGCTCTGTCTCTTGCCAAATCTTCTACAATATCTACACATTCGCATCCACCGTAATATCTGTGTGCCGGATAACCTTCTGCATATTTATTGGTCAGCGGAGAACCCATAGCTTCCATAACTGCTTCGGAAACAAAGTTTTCAGAAGCAATCAATTCAATTTTATTTCTCTGTCTGTTTGCTTCCATTTCGATAGCGTCTGCTACCTGTGGGTCAATTTTGCGAATTACATCTGTTGAGTACATAGTCTTTTCTCCTTCTTCTATTTTAAAATTTTATTATTCAAATACCACAACTTCCGTTTCGGAAATCGCTTTTTTCATCATAGCTTCAATATCCGGCAACTTTTCTTCTGCCGCCAAAATTTCATCCAACTGGGGCCGTGTTTTGGGGTGTTTTGCTACAAATACAGTACAGCAGTCCTCATATGGCTGAATGGATGTTTCAAAGGTGTCAATCTTTCTTGCAATTTCAATCACTTCATCCTTGTCCATACCAATCAAAGGCCGGAATACAGGCATATTTGCCACCATATCCGTAATATAC
>CAYMRI010000047.1:0-246 GCA_964392835.1 uncultured Eubacteriales bacterium | reverse complement strand
GGATGCCACCTGTCCGATACTTTCACCGGTTACCAAACAGGAACAGTGTGTCATTCTGGCCAGTTGTTCTGCAATTTGCATCATCACTCTTCTCATAATAATGGTCAGCAAATCTTCCGGACAGTTATCCCGCATGGCAAGCTGTATCTCTGTAAACGGCACAATATGCACTTTAATCTTTCCGCAATAAGAAGCCAGAATTTGTGCCAAATCCAGCACTTTTTCCTTGGCTCTTTCACTGGTGTA
>CAYMRI010000046.1:0-12755 GCA_964392835.1 uncultured Eubacteriales bacterium | reverse complement strand
TATACAGCCATGGTTGAGAATGTAGATATCCTCTTGACCGGTGACAAGGATTTTTTGTGTCTTAACATGGAACGTCCAAGGTGTATGACTGTTACACAATTTTTGACAGAAGAAGGATTGGGAATTTAACCCCAAAAGATGACATCAATCACATTACACATATTTGGCGTGAACAAGAAAATGTGCCATTTTATGTATAAGAAATAGTGCTTTGCATATAATGATACTGATCATACTCCGGTGTCCTATGGGCCCGGGGTTTTCGTGATACAAAAAGTCCGTTGGACCAATGATGGCTCAACGGACAGGTCTTTTTAAGGGGAGGTGGGTCGCGAAAGAAACGTTTTTCAATCATTCCCCGTAATTCCTTACTCTTAACGGAATTCCCAATTCTGCTGCCAGAACCTTGCTGGCTTCTATTTTTTCGGTCGAAATGGTATCCACTACGGAAAGTTTGATTTCGTTTAAATATTGCTTACATTCTTTTGTAAATGCAATCATGGCATCAAAAGAGGAAAGACCGAAAGAAGGACGCGTTACCGCATTATAAGCTTCCGCATTTGGCGCATTCAAACTAATGGAAATGGAATCGATGTGGTCACAAATTAACTTTGCAGTCGGTCTGCCGTTAATCAAATCGCTAAGCCCATTGGTGTTCAAACGAATTTTTAATTTCGGTTGGGTAGCACGAATATGGTCGCAAACAGCAATCATATTGTCTAACGCACAAGTGGGTTCACCATAACCACAGAAAATAATTTCCTGATAGTCGGTAAAGTCAAAAGCGTTAATGGACGCAATAATTTCTTCTAAAGTTGGGTCGCCCTTTAGCCACAAAGACTTGGCAGAACCTAAGCCGTCGCCCATAGAACGGATACAAAAGGTGCAACGACAAGGACATTTATTGGTAATGTTTAAATAAACGCCGTTTTTATATGTGTATAAAATATCAGCCATGATGAAATGTTCCTTTCTGTTTATCAAATATAAATCCAATTAATACAAATATTATTACACTTCCCACACCTTGAATCAGACTGTTTGGAAGGTCGGCAATGGGTGAACCCCAATTACCGGCAAGTAATGCACCTGCTAAAAAATAGCCGATGGTGTTAATGATAACCGCAATTCCGGCAGCAATCAAGTTCCGTACAGTAAGGATTTTAGTACTTTTATTGGAAAAAGGCAATGCCATCAGTCCCTTGATGAGGATGGTGGGAATTGTCCAACTGGGGTAGGTCAGTAAATCCGCCAAACCACTGCCTAATGCTGCAGCGCCAACAGCATATCCTTTAGGCAAAAAACAAGCTGCCAGAAAAATTAATCCGTCACCGAAATGTATATAGCCGGTAGCGGTAGGAATGTGACCGATATAGGCTGTCATAACGGTAATCATGGCGGCAAACAGGGAAGTGAATACAATGTTTTTCACATGATTTTTCTGTATCATGGCGTATCCTCCTCCAACAGCATGCGTAAATGAGGCTCAAATAAAATGCCTTCATTACGGTCAATACCTGCGGCATAAGTGTCTTTTAAGGCCGCTTCAATAAAGGCGGCAGCTTTTGCTGTGGCTGCCTGGGCGCTGCGTCCCTGTACTAAATACCCACAAAGTACAGATGCAAAGATATCCCCTGTGCCGGAATAGCCACCGCCGTAGGTACGGGATTTTGCATAAGAAACTCGGTCGCCGGTAACTGCAACGTTATATATGTATTCGCAACCATCCTCTGCACAGAAAATATGAACACCTGTAATTACCACAATATGGGCTCCGTCGGCAGTAAGTTGCTTGCCTAGTTGGGCAATACGCTCTAAATAATCGGCATCCGTTTGATGGGCAATCAAACTGTTGTAATCTGTATCCGTTAAAATGCAAGCCTCTGTCAGATTGGGGGTAATGGCATCAGCCAAAGACACCAGATGTTTCATTTTTTCACACAAAGCCGGGGTATAGGTGCTGTAAATTTTGCCATGATCTCCCATGACCGGGTCTACCAGCAACAGGGTGTTTGGCGTGCGAAAACAGCGAATAAATTCTAAAATTTCAGCCACCTGGGCTTCATTTGCCAAAAAACCGGTATAAATGCCGTCAAACTGCACCTGCCGTTTTTGCCATTGCTCTATATAGTGAGGAATTTTTTCGGTATAGTCATCCAGGTAAAAACTGGAAAAACCGGTTTGATTGGTTAATACTGCAGTGGGCAGGGGACAGGCCTGTACACCCAGCACAGACAAAACAGGTAGGGCAACGGTTAAGGAACATTTTCCCAGTCCGGATAAATCATTAATAGTCGCTACTCTTTTTACCAAAACAATACGCCTGCCTTTTCTTATATTGGTCATAGCATACAGTAGAATTGGACTTATAAAAAGTGTCAGTTTTTGTAAAATTAACAAGGTCAGATAAAGGTGTACTACAAAACGGCCTAAAAATAAAAAATGCAGTACAAATCAGCCATTTTGTACTGCATTTAGTAAAATTTTTCGAAAAATGCAGTACACATTACTGTACTTTCTGCTTTTTCGCCCTCTCGTTGGTATTCATGGAATTGCGATAAACAAAGAAACGTGTATATAAATACTCAGTTACAAAATTGATAATCATGGTAATGGCGAGCACCAAATATTCATTCCAACCGCACAAATCAGTCAAAGCATAAGTCCACCAAATGGAAAGGGGCGCAAACACCACATAAAAGGCAAATACTTTTAACATGGCAATGGGTATTTTGCAGTTAATTTTTCACGCATCCATTATTCCTTTCCGCTCCAGCAGTAGGTGCACAGCTTACAAGGCTCCAAACCGATGGAAGCAATCAAATCATCTAAACGAAGGAAGTTCAAAGAGGTAAATTTCAGCTCTTTGCAGATTTCTTCTAACATTTCTTTGTAGTTTTGGCTGTCAGGATTTGCATAATCCTGTAAGGTTTCCATGGAAACATCTTCCCCCTCACGACGGGCTATGATACGGCGGGTAATCAAATCCATTTCTGATTTGGACCGGGAAAAATTCAAATATTTACAGCCAAACAGCAATGGAGGACAAGCAGGACGGATGTGGACCTCGTTGGCACCGCTGCGATAGAGGAATTCCGTGGTTTCCCGCAATTGGGTCCCCCGCACAATGGAGTCGTCAATGAGCAACAATTTTTTATTACGAATTAACGGGTCCACAGGAATCAACTTCATGTGGGCAATTAAGTTTCGCTGCTTCTGGGTTGGCGGCATAAAGGAACGAGGCCAAGTAGGCGTATACTTAATAAACGGACGGGCAAAAGGAATACCGGATGTATTGGCATATCCAATGGCATGGGGGGTACCGGAATCAGGAACACCGGCAACAATGTCCGGGGAAACCTCTTTGTCCCGGGAAGCAAGCTTTTCACCGCAACGGTAACGCATTTGCTCTACACTGATTCCCTCATAAGAAGAAGTAGGGTAGCCGTAATAAACCCATAAAAAGGAACAAATACGCATTTCCTTCCCTGGTCCTTTTACGGTTTCACAACTTTCAGGTGTAATATATACAATCTCGGAAGGCCCAAGTTCTTTATAGTCAGAGTAACCAAGATTTAAGTAAGCAAAACTTTCGAAAGAAGCACAGAAAGCACCATCTTTTTTTCCAATAACCAAAGGGGTACGACCAAGCCGGTCTCTGGCAGCATAAATACCTTCCGGCGTCATAATCAGCATGGTCATGGAGCCTTCAATTAGTTCCTGGGCATACCGAATACCGTCTGCAATATTGTTTTTTCGATTAATAATGGCAGCTACCAATTCGGTAGGGTTAATATCGCCGCCACTCATTTCCAAAAAGTGGGTCGTGCCCTGTTCAAAGGCAAGCTTGACCAATTGTTCCACATTATTAATACGGCCTACTGTGGTAATGGCAAAAGTTCCCAAATGGGACCGCACCAGTAACGGTTGGGGCTCACTGTCGGAAATACAGCCGATACCCAAGTTGCCCTGCATTTTTTCTATGTCTTTTTCGAATTTTGTCCGAAAAGGAGAGTTTTCAATGTTATGAATTGCACGATCAAAACCGGAAGCTCCGTGAACAGCCATGCCTCCTCGCTTGGTGCCCAAGTGGGAATGATAGTCAATGCCGAAGAATAAATCAAATACACAATCTTGTTTTGAAGCTACGCCAAAAATTCCGCCCATAAACAGTCTCCTTTATGAAAATGTTACGCTCCATTATACATCATTTGTATTTATTCAGGCAAGGCGGCATAAAAAATATTTTTCCGACACCGAACTTTGACATATTCCTAAGACAGACAGAAGTATAATGAAGCAGGAAGGTGGTGAGACGATTGGAAATTTATATTGATGTTCTAATTGTGGAAAATCTGGTAATCAACTATTTGATTTTGCTGGTAACATCCAAATTTCTGCGGATAAAGGCAAAGGAATGGAGGCTCTTTTTGTCTGCCGGTATCGGCACGGTTTATGTAATCATTATGCTGGTGGTTCCAAATGCGAGTTTTTATTTTACACTGTTTGGAAAAATATGCTTGTCCGTTCTTATGATTCTGTCGGCATATTCCGTTAAAAGCTGGAGAATGTTCGGAAAAATCACAATTTGCTTTTATATTTCCACATTCCTGTTTGCCGGAGCGGCGTTTGCCTATGTGTACATGAGCGGCAGCGGAGGATTCGTGCAAAACGGGGTATATTACATATTTCAGAAGAATAATACCAATCTGCTTGTGTTTTCCGGGGTGTTGGCCTTCATCATCATCCGTATTTTTTATCGGGCCTTGTTTCGAAAAGGCAGTGATAAAAACGATTTGGTTTCCTTTCGGATTGCCATGGACGGAAAGGAATTGGAATTAAAAGGGCTGGTGGATACGGGGAATGGTTTGTATGACCCTTTGACTCACTTGCCGGTAATTGTATGCGAATTGCAGGCGGTGCAGGATTTGATTCCTGATTTGGTAGCGGAAATGGTCAGAACATCTGATTTGACCCGGTTGGAAGGATTAGAAGGACATCCCTGGTTTTCCAAAATTCGTCTGGTTCCTTATTCTGCATTGGGAACGGAAAAGGGGATGCTGTTAGGGTTTAAACCGGATTCCCTTTGGGTTTGTAACGCAAAAGGGGAAAAAGGGGAACCCTGTGTGGCGGTGGTTTGTTTATATGATAAAGCACTGTCCGCAAATGAAAGTTATCATGCGTTGTTAAGTCCGGATTTAATTATGGTGTCATAAAGAAAGAGGAGGATAAAAAAATGAAAAAACTTTGGTTGAAATTGTTGGCGTTTCTGGGATTTGGGGTGGAAGCAGAAGTCTACTATATCGGTGGCGCAGATACCCTGCCGCCGCCTTTAACGCCGGAAGAAGAAACAGAACTGCTGAACCGTTTAAGTACAGAGCCTCAGGCAGTACAACCCGTTTTGATTGAGCGGAATCTGCGGCTTGTGGTTTATATTGCCAGAAAGTTTGAAAACACGGGAGTGGGCATCGAAGATTTGATTTCTATCGGTACCATAGGTCTGATTAAGGCAATTCACACCTTTAATACGGATAAAAATATTAAGTTGGCCACCTATGCCTCTAAATGTATCGAAAACGAAATTTTGATGTTTTTGCGGCGAAACGGAAAGATAAAGACGGAAGTCTCCATTGACGAACCTTTAAATGTGGACTGGGATGGCAATGAACTGCTGCTTTCCGATTTGCTGGGGACAGACAGTGATACCGTTTATCGGAACATTGACGAAGAAGTGGATATTTCCATGCTACATACAGCCATGAGCAAATTGTCACCGAGGGAGCAGACCATTATGAATTTGCGTTTTGGTCTTTCTGGCGGAGAAGAAAAAACACAAAAGGAAGTGGCGGATATGCTGGGTATTTCCCAGTCCTATATTTCCCGGCTGGAAAAACGGATTATTGCCAGATTAAAGAAAGAAATCCTAAAACTGTCATAAATGCTTAAAAAAACCTTCCGCTGTCAATACTAAGGGTAACAACATGCGGGAGGTAGACATATGCAGTACAACAAGGTGGAAATCTGTGGGGTCAATACTTCTAAATTACCTGTTTTGACGGCAGAAGAGAAGAAAGCACTGTTTGTGCGGATTAAACAGGGAGATACGGGAGCAAGGGAGGAATTTATCAGAGGGAATTTGCGTCTGGTGCTCAGTGTGGTACAGCGTTTTTACAATAGAGGAGAAAATATTGATGATTTATTTCAGGTTGGATGCATAGGCTTAATTAAGGCAATTGACAACTTCAATACGGCATTGGATGTGAAATTCAGCACCTATGCGGTGCCCATGATTATAGGGGAAATTCGCCGGTATTTAAGGGACAATAACCCCATTCGGGTCAGTCGTTCCTTGCGGGATGTGGCATATAAGGCGTTGATGGTGCGGGAAAAGTTAACGGCGAAAAACGGCAAGGAACCCAGTGTCACGGAAATTGCCAAAGAACTGGAAATGGAAGTGCCGGAAGTGGTGTTGGCGTTAGATGCCATTGCAGACCCCATGTCTCTTTACGAGGCCATTTATAATGACGGCGGAGATGCCATTTATTTAATGGATCAGGTGCGGGATGATAAAAATACAGAAGAAAGCTGGACACAGACCATGAATCTGAATGCGGCCATGGAACGACTCAGTGACAGAGAAAAAAACATTATTCAGATGCGTTTTTTCGACGGAAAAACACAAATTGAAGTGGCAGAAGAAATCGGCATTTCCCAGGCGCAGGTATCCCGCTTGGAGAAAGGAGCACTGGCGCATATGCGGAAACATGTAGAGTGATACCGAAAGGGGCGCATAACATGAAAATTGCGGATTTGAAGAATAAAGAAATTATCAACGCTGCGGACGGCAGTCGAATGGGGTTTTTGGCAGATGTAGATATCAATTTACAGGACGGTCGGCTGGAAGCTTTGGTACTGCAACGACCCAGTGGCTTGTTTGGCTGGATGGGAAAGGAACGAGAGTTGATGATTCCTTGGCGTATGATTGAAAAAATCGGACAGGATACCATATTGGTTTCCGTTTCAGAAAAATATTTGAAAAATTACGACTGATGTAGTAAAATACTCCTATCTGCAGTAGGAGGTTAAAAAACTATGAAATGTCCGTTTTGTGCTTGTAATGATGATAAAGTAATTGATTCCCGTTTAGCGGAGGATGGTACTTCCATTCGTCGTAGAAGAGAGTGTATCAAATGTCATAGAAGATATACCACCTATGAAAAAGTAGAAGGGATTTCTTTGGTGGTAGTGAAGAAGGATGGTTCTGTACAACCTTTTGAGCGTAGTAAAGTAGAAAAGAGTATTTTACGAGCCTGCGAAAAAAGAACTTGTACCATGGAAGATTTGGAAAAGTTGACCAATGAAATCGAAAGTGGCCTTTACAATATGGGCAAGAAGGAAATTCCTTCTGAGCAAATCGGCGAACTGATTATGCAGAAGTTGCTTGCCTTTGACGAAGTTGCTTATATTCGTTTTGCTTCCGTGTATAAAAAGTTCAGCGGTATTGAAGATTTTTTGGATGAAGTCAACCGGATTCGTAAATAATCGGGAAATATTTTTGAAAAGGTCGGAAATAATGGAAATGTGAAAAAGCTTGAGAAATCAGGCTTTTTTTGTTTGTTTTCCGGAGAAAAAAGTGTACTGAAAGAATCATTTTTTTGAGACCTTGTTTTGGTTTTGCACAACATGTTACCGTGATAATAGGAACAAGGAATGGAGGCGCAAAAAAATGATTGTATCCATGGAGAGTGCTTGCGTACAAGGTATACAAGGAGAACTGGTACGGGTAGAAACAGATATTGTAAATGGATTGCCGTTTATGGAATTGGTAGGATTAAACGGTAAAGTAGCAAATGAGGCGAAAGAACGAGTTCGTTCTGCGGTGAGAAACACCGGTTTTTCTTTCCCCATGCAACGGATTGTGGTAAATGTTTCTCCTGCTGATTTGAAAAAAGAAGGAAGCCATTTTGATTTATCCATTGCCATGGGAATTTTGGCGGCATCCGGGCAATACAGGAGAATGCAGATAGAAAGGCGTCGGTTTATCTGGATTGGAGCCTTGGCGCTAAACGGTGAGGTGCAACCTGTAAAGGGGGTGTTACCTATGGTGCTGAAGGCCTTGCAGCAAGGTGTGGAAGGGGTGGTGCTTCCAAAGGAAAATGTGTTAGAGGCGCTGGCGATAAAAGGAATTCGTGTCATCGGTGTTTCCCATTTAAAAGAAGCGGTTTTATTTGCAGAGCATCCGGAACAAACCACATTTGACTGTATAACGCTTGGAAAGAATCGACGAGAAGAAAATACGGCAGAAAGTATCTTGGATTTTTCCGACATAAAGGGACAGGAAGCGGTAAAGCGTGCGTTAGAAATTGCAGCGGCCGGAAATCATGGCTGTCTGTTGGTGGGTTCTCCGGGATCGGGTAAGACGGCACTGGCGAAAAGGGTTCCCGGTATTTTGCCGGAAATGAGCGATAAAGAAGCGTTGGAAACAAGTATTATCTATAGCGTTTCCGGACGCATGCAAAGCATAGGTGGACTTATGTACAACCGTCCTTTTCGCGCGCCCCATCATAGCATTACCGGGGTGGCACTGATTGGGGGAGGCCGTGTGCCGGAACCCGGTGAGGTCAGTCTTTCCCATAATGGTGTTCTTTTTTTAGATGAGGTAAATGAAATGCAAAGTACTGTTTTAGAACAGCTTAGGGAGCCATTGGAAGAACATTTTGTGCGCATTTCCAGAAAGGATGGGACAGTACAATATCCGGCAAATTTCATGCTGGTGGCTGCGGCAAACCCTTGTAAATGCGGTATGCTGTTGGAAGAAAGATATCCCTGTACTTGTACACCACGAGAAATTGCCCGTTATGGAAATCAATTATCCGGTGCTTTGCTGGACAGAATCGATTTACGGGTAGAAGTAAGGTCTTCTGAAATACAAACCCTTCGTCAATCAGCAAAGGGGGAAAGTTCTGCAACCATTCGCCAACGGGTAAAATGCGCCAGACAGCGGCAACGGCTTCGATTTGAAAAAGAAAAAATTTCTTGCAACAGCCAAATGACCTATGCAATGGTGGAACGATATGTACCCCTAAAGCAGGAGTCCATTGGCATGCTGCAAACGTTTGAACGGAATTTTGTGTTTAGTCCTCGTGGGTATGTCGGCGTTCTTCGTGTTGCCAGAACCATTGCAGATTTGGAGGGCACAGAAGTTACTGCTGCTCACATTGCAGAAGCGTTGCAGTACCGTATGCCGGAACAAAGAGGAGGGGGTTAGCATGGATGAAATCAGAATGCCGAAAGAATTGCTTTTGACATGGCTTTCTCTTTTGCCAACAAGAGGCAGACAAATCAAAGAGGTGTTGTGCCATGATTTAGAACGGCTGGAGCGGCTTTGGAAACGAATTCCGGAAGAAACACAAATTTTGAAAACCGCCAGCGGCAAATTTTATGAAGCCATAATGGATTGGGATATTCGGGATAATGCACAACGGGCATATGGGATTGCAAAAAGAAAAGGGTTCGGTGTCATGTCCATAGCAGAGGATAGATATCCCTCTTTGTTAAAAGAGGTGCCGGATGCACCGGTAGTCCTTTTCTTTCAAGGAAATCCGGAGGTGTGTAAACAATGTATTTCCCTTGTTGGCTCTCGAAAAGCCACGGTATATGGTCTTCGTGTGGCGGAAAACCTGGCCATGGATTTGGCACGAAAGGGGATTTGTGTGGTAAGCGGCATGGCCAGAGGGATTGACTCTAAAGCGCATCTGGGGGCTTTGAATGCCAACGGAACTACCTGTGCAGTTATCGGTAGTGGCTTGGATGTGGTGTATCCGCCGGAAAACCAGGGGTTAATGGAACGGATTGCGGAAAACGGCGTGGTACTGACAGAGTATGCACCCGGCACGATGCCGTTGCCCCAACATTTTCCTGCAAGGAATCGTATTATCAGCGGGCTTTCCCAAGGGTTGGTGGTGGTAGAGGCAGGGAAACGAAGCGGTACACTGATTACGGTGGATTTTGCATTGGAACAGGGAAGGGATGTGTTTTCTGTCCCGGGAAACATCTATTCCGAACGAAGTGCCGGTACCAATCGCTTAATTCAAGAAGGAGCAAAACTGGTGACAGAAACAGCCGATATTTTACAGGAATATAGCTGGATAGAGGCGGAAACGGAACCGCATTCTTTGTTTGAATCGCAAAAGCCGGAAGCAGGGCTTCGCAACATACTGCTAGAATATATAAAGACGGGTATGTTTCAGATAGAAGAAGTAGTACAAAAGACCGACTATACCATACAGGAAATCAATACGGAACTGATGTTAATGCAGTTGGAAGGGGTGGTTGAAAAAGAGATAACAGGGGAGTATTTTATAAAGGAAAGAAGGAAATAATCAAAAAAATACTTTACAACTGTTTGCATATAAAATATGATGGAAGCAATTTGAGTTTTGAGGAGGCCGATGTATGGCAGATAATCTTGTGATTTTAGAGTCCCCCAGCAAGGCGAAAACCGTCGCTAGATTTTTGGGGAAGAATTATAAAGTGGAAGCATCTGTGGGGCATGTGCGGGATTTACCAAAAAGTACCCTGGGGATTGATATTGAAAATGGCTTTGAACCGAAATATATGACCATCCGGGGAAAGTCTGATGTGGTAAACACATTGAAGAAGGAAGCAAAGGCTGCTAAAAAAGTATATCTGGCAACGGACCCTGACCGTGAGGGGGAAGCCATTTCCTGGCATTTGGCCTATTTGCTTGGAATCGATCCGAAATCTGTATGCCGTGTAACCTTTCCGGAAATTACAGAAAAGACAGTAAAAGCGGCTATGAAGAATCCGCAACCCATCAATATGGATATTGTAGATGCACAGCAGGCCAGACGGGTACTGGACCGTATTGTGGGTTATAAAATCAGTCCGCTGTTGTGGAAAAATGTGAGAAAGGGCCTAAGTGCCGGTCGTGTGCAATCCGTGGCGACCCGTATTATCTGCGACAGAGAAGAAGAAATTCAGGCCTTTGAACCAAAGGAATATTGGAATTTAACAGTACTGCTTTCCAAATTACAAGGAAAAGGTTCCTTCACTGCAAAATTTCACGGTACTGCCGATGGTAAGAAGATGGAAATTTCCAATGAGGCCTGCGCAAATCAGGTGTTAAATGCTGTAAAAAATGCTGATTTTGTAGTAAAAGAAGTAAAGATGCTGCAAAAAGCAAAGAATCCTATGCCGCCGTTTACCACCAGTACACTGCAACAGGAAGCTTCCAGAAAATTAAATTTTCAAACGAAGAAAACCATGCAGATTGCACAGCAATTATATGAAGGGGTTGAAATTAAGGGAAAAGCAACCGGTTTGGTTACCTATATCAGAACAGACTCAGTTCGTTTGTCTGAAGAAGCAACAGCCGAAATCAGAGGATGGATTGGAAACACATACGGCGATGCATTTTTGCCTGCAAGTGTTCGGAAATATACCAATAAGAATGCAGCACAGGATGCCCACGAAGCCATTCGTCCGGCATATCCGACCATGTTGCCGGAAGAAATTAAAAGCTATTTAACCAATGACCAATACAGATTATATAAATTAATCTGGGAACGTTTTACTGCCAGCCAGATGTCCAACGCTGTTTTTGATGTTGTGACTGTGGATGTAACTGCAGACGCTTATCTTTTCCATGCCAGTGGTTCTAAAGTGCATTTCCCCGGCTATATGAAAGTATACCTGGAAGGCAAGGATGAAAAAGAAGAAAAGGATGAAGGAGAAAACACCAATATTCCGGCTTTGGAAGCAGGGGAGTTTTTGAAAGCAGAAAATTTGAATTCCAAGCAGATGTTTACCCAACCACCGGCAAGATATACAGAAGCCACTTTGGTAAAGGCTTTGGAGGAAAAGGGGATTGGAAGACCAAGTACCTATGCACCAACCATTTCTACCATCATTGCAAGAGGCTATATCGAAAGAGAAAAGAAAATTCTATATCCCACAGAATTGGGTAAAGTGGTAAATGAATTGATGAAGAAACATTTCGAGGAAATTGTGGATGTGAAGTTTACCGCCAATATGGAATTGGATTTAGACCATGTAGAAGAAGGAACTGCTGCCTGGAAGGATGTTATTTCCCAATTCTATGAACGTTTTGCTACCACATTGCAGAAAGCAGAAGATACCATAGGTAAAGTGGTCATTCAGGATGAAGTCAGCGATGTCCCCTGCGAAAAATGCGGTCGTATGATGGTTATTAAAAACGGCACTTATGGAAAGTTTTTGGCTTGCCCCGGTTTTCCGGAATGCCGCAATACCAAAAACATTGTGGAAGAGGCCGGCGTCAACTGTCCTGTTTGTCAAAAACCTTTGATTGTAAGAAAGACAAAGAAAATGAAGCCCTATCTGGCTTGCTCCGGCTATCCGGATTGTAATTATGTAAGCTGGGATATGCCTGTAAAAGGTGCGACTTGTGAAACTTGCGGTTCTTTTAAAGTTAGACATTTCTTTAAAGGCGGAAAGAGCTATTCCAAGTGTGCAAATCCAAACTGTCCTACCAATATACAGGAAACCGGGAACGGGGAGGAAAGCAAATGAAGCAGGTATATGTGATTGGCGCCGGATTGGCAGGGTCGGAAGCCGCCTGGCAAATTGCACAGGCAGGAGTTCCTGTTACTTTATATGAAATGAAACCACTGCAGAAAACACCGGCCCATTCCTTAGATACTTTTGCGGAATTGGTTTGCAGTAACTCTTTGCGTGGTGATGCATTGACCAAT
>CAYMRI010000045.1:0-12875 GCA_964392835.1 uncultured Eubacteriales bacterium | reverse complement strand
ATCAGGCTGAAAAATATGATATATCAGATACAGCCAAGGCTGCTGCTGCTTTGGTAGGACCAGTTGAAGTGCGGCAACGAGTAACTGTAAGTAATGGTACTAAGTATTACTATCGAGATAAGTATTGGTATGCGGTTGATTGGATGAGACAGTAGCAATTGTGGACAAGGATTAGAACATAAAAGGAGAACTATACAATGAAAAAAGATACAGTACCTGTAAATCTAACGCACAAACCTATTTATGCTATAAACAAGTATGCTGCGGTAGATGGTTTTTACAAAAATAAAACAGATGTTGTTGGTATCTCTATTGGTAAGGCACAATGGAATTCGAAGGAAGTCATCCCTAGTGTGAAAGTGTGGCGTCATAAAAACAGATGGTCGCGCCAAAGTGAGGAAACTACAATGACTCGTGCATTGGATATGGCGATGCTTGTGATAAAGACTTTAGATAAACATTACAATGGGAAAGAATTTGAATCCGTAAAATCCATTTATGGCATTCTAAAGGTAGATGACATGACAAGCGATCCAACTGTGATAGATGGTTTTAATGATTATCTAGTCAATAACAAAGATGATATAAACCAACATATTAATATTTTGTACGAGGCGCTAAAGTCATATAAAGGCGATGCATGAGTAATAACCATTTAGTATAGTTCTATAAAATAGCGGTACAAGTATTTAACTTGTGCCGCTATTGCTCTTATGCGTGAGTGTGTCAACGTATCCTTTATTAAATTGACCCACCCCCTATTATGACGTATAATAATAACAAATAAACAGAAGACGAAGAATCGTGCTTTCCATGTAAATAATTGTAGTTTAAATGTAGCAAAATCCCTCGATACAAGTATGATTTCTCTTGATTGGAGGGATTTTTTATGTTCGATTTATCAAAGTTTGATGTCTATAAGGAGGACAACCGCCGGGAAGTAAAGAAAGCCAAGGGTGGGTTGCCTCTTTCTTTATGGGAAACATACTCCGCTTTTGCAAATTGTTATGGTGGTGTGATTATTCTTGGAGTAAAAGAAAATGAAGACGGAAGTTGGAGTACCACCGGTTTACAGGATGAAGACAAATTGCGCAAAGAGTTCTGGGATATTATTAATAACCCCAACAAGGTAAATAAGAATCTTTTGACAGATTCGGATGTGCAGACTTATGAAAGAGATGGGGATGTCATTATGGTAATTCATGTTCCTGCAGCAGATCGGGCATGGAAACCAATTTACATTAATAATGATATTTTTCACGGAACCCTTCGACGGAATTGGGAAGGGGATTACCATGTGCCCAGGGAAGAGGTAAAGGCAATGTTGCGCGACCAACCGGAAGAAACCCAGGACATGAAAGTGCTGGATAAGATTTCTATGGAAGATTTAAATTATGAAACCATACATGGATATCGAAATCGGCATCGTTTTTCAAAGTCAGGCCATCCGTTTGAAAAAATGGACGATAATACTTATTTAAGGTGTATTGGTGCGGCGGCAATTTCACCGAGAGATAATGAATTGCATCCAACCGTGGCAGGCCTTTTGATGTTTGGGGATGAGTATAATATTGTGCGTGAATTTCCGGAGTATTTTTTGGATTATCGAGAAATACTGGACCCTAATATTCGGTGGACGGACAGGCTGCAATCCAGTTCGGGGGAATGGTCCGGAAATCTGTGTGATTTTTATTTTAGAGTTTATAATAAAGTGTCGAAAGATATTAAAGTGCCATTTAAAATGGAGGGCGGAGACAGGATTGATGATACACCCGTACATAAAGCAGTTCGTGAAGCTTTGGCAAATTGTTTAATTAACACGGATTTTTATGGAAGATGTGGTGTGGTTATCAAAAAAGAGCAGGATAAACTGGTTCTGGAAAATCCGGGATATATCAGAACAGGCAAGGAGCAGATGCGTTTGGGTGGCAAATCCGATCCTCGAAATAAGACTTTGATGAAGATGTTTAATCTAATTAATATCGGCGAGCGTGCCGGAAGTGGTGTTCCGAATATTTTCAATGTGTGGGAACAAGAAGGTTGGGAAGAACCAATCATAGAAGAAAATTTTTCTCCGGACAGAACGACTTTGACGTTATCGTTTCGAAAAAAGAAAGCGATAAAAAGTGGCGATAAAAAAGTGGCGATAAAAAGTGGCGATAAAAAAACGGCGATAAAATTGACTCCTAAAACATTAGCAAAGTATGAAACAATTTTGTCCTATATGGTGCCGGGAAAAGAGTACAAAGCAGAAGAAATTGGTGAAGTACTTGGAGTTAAAATTTCTAGGACAAAGGTTTATTTGAAACAATTAACAGAGCAGGGCAAAATTGAACCAATCGGCGGAAACCGCAATCGGCGATATCGGTTATCATCAATCAATTCACCAATCAATTTTGATTGATAAATGAGCGATGAAAGTGTATAATAAAGCAGAGGTGATACAGTATGCGGAATAAGAAGCCGCCGTTTGAGATTACAAATACTATTTTGGAAGAAATAACGGAGATTGCAGAGTTGGTGGGTCATGTAAACGCCGTACAAGGGTTGTCAACAAACCCTATGTTGCGCCATAGTAATAGAATCCGAACCATATATTCATCTCTTGCTATTGAACAAAATGCTTTGAGCCTGGAACAAGTGACGGCTGTTCTGTCCGGTAAACGCGTAATTGCCCCACCCAAGGATATTGCAGAGGCCCAAAATGCCTATGAAGTTTATGAAATGCTAGATTCTTTGGATCCTTATTCTATAGATGATTTACTAAGTGCACATGCGGTTATGACCAGAAATTTGGTGGAGGAATCCGGTTGTTTCCGCTCTGGTCCGGTAGGTGTAGTAGACAAGCAGGGGAATGTTTTGCATTTCGGGACATTACCCGATTATGTGCCGCAATTGGTTATGGAATTGTTGGATTGGCTTCGTGACAGTGATTTTCATATGCTAATTAAAAGTTGTGTGTTTCATTATGAATTGGAATTGATACATCCCTTTGCGGATGGCAATGGACGCATCGGGCGTCTGTGGCATACACTGTTGCTGGCACAATGGAAGCCTATGTTTGCGTGGCTTCCGGTGGAGTCTATCATCCATGACCGGCAAAACGAATATTATAATGCCATTAACCGTTCTAATTTTGAAGGGGAATCCACGGCTTTTATTGAATTCATGTTGTCTGCTATCAAAGAAGCATTGATAGAAGCGGTACAGACGAGCGGCATTGCAGAAAGTGCAAAAAAGGATGCATTGCGTTGGCATGAAATAGAGTGCTTTTTGAAAAAGAATGGTACCATTGGAAATTCCGATGTCCGCCAAATGTTTCAGATATCTGCGGCTACGGCAAATCGTATTCTTGCTAAACTATGTGAAAAGGGCAAAATTCAAAAAGTCCGTATCGGAAAATCTTGGAGATATACATTGTAAAGGAGCAACCATAATCGGCGATATCGTTTAGTTGCCACGGTACTCAATCTACATTCGAGGATTTTGAAATAAAATTGAATACAAGTCTTCTTTATTTCAAAAACATAGTGACTTTTTGAAATAAAGAGGGTATACTAAAAGCAGTTATTTCAAAAAGGGAGGAAAGCCACATGAATCGAGCAGGAAGATTTGTTGATAATTTGTTTGGAGAAGCGAAATATCAATCTTTTAAGCCAAATCCTTTGCCACCGGAAATCATAATGGATGAAGAAATCGTAAAACTTCTGGTGGAGGCAAATCGCCAACTTGTAAAATTGGATACAGCGTCACAGTTAATTACAAATGCGGATTTATTTATATCTATGTATGTTAGAAAAGAAGCGTTGATTTCTTCACAGATTGAAGGCACGCAGTGTACATTTGATGATGTACTGGATCCGGAACTGGAAATGAATACAAATTTGGATGTTTCGGATGTTGTAAATTATGTAAAAGCAACCCAATATGCGCTGGACCGCTTAAAAACATTACCTTTGTGTTGCCGCCTTATGAGAGAAGTACATGAAATTTTAATGGAAGGCGTACGGGGTCAGGAGAAAACACCGGGGGAATTTAGATGCTCACAAAACTGGATTGGTTCCCCAAATTGTTCTTTAAAGGATGCAAGATATATTCCACCAAATGTACAAGATATGATAACTGCCATGTCCGATTTGGAAAAATATATCAACGAAAATATAGAATATGATCCACTCATCCGTACGGCGCTAATTCATTATCAATTTGAGACAATACATCCCTTTTTAGATGGCAATGGAAGAATTGGACGATTGCTAATTTTGCTGTATTTAATGGAACAAGGGTTGCTTAACAAACCGGTCATTTATATATCCTATTTTTTGAAAAAGAATCAGATAGAATATTATGACCGGATTAGCGAAGTTAGAAGAAGCGGAAATTTTGAGCAATGGATAAAATTTTTCCTGGAAGCTGTAGGAAAAGCCGCCTCTGATTCTTTGGAATCTATTAGCCACCTTTCAGTGCTGCATGATAAAAATATTGCCAAATTGCCCAAAAGTACCCGCAGTAAAGATAATTTAAAAGCTGTTTTTGATTATATCGAACAGTATCCTATTATTGATATCAAACGAACTGCTGAAAAATTAAATATCAGTTATAATACAGTAGCAACGGCGATAAAGAAACTTGTAGACCTTGGGATTTTGCAGGAAACAACAAATGCGGCGAGAAATAGAGTGTTTGCCTATGAAGCGTATTTAAATATATTAAGAAAAGATACATGAGCGAACGTGTCGAACAGAACCATTCTGCCACTGTCTTTTCAAAGCAATCGGCGATACCGCTTGACATCAATCAATTTGGTTAATAAATGAGTGATGACACGACAAAATTCTTACTACAAAACAGTTCAAATCAAAGGATTTGTAGTAACGACAATGCGACGCGGTTGACTTTCCCAACCAACCTTCTGTAAAATGATACCCGTAAACCAACAAAACCAAAGGAGCAACCATGGCGCAGGAAAAGCAAAGACTGGACAAAATCATAGGCAACAGCGGATTTGGCACAAGAAAAGAAATAAAAACATGGGTACGCAATGGGCTTGTGACAGTCAATGGTGTGACAGCCACATCTTCTGATATGAAAGTGGACCCTAATCAAGATGTAATTACCGTCATGGGGGAAATCTTGGAATACCAACAATATATTTATCTGATGATGCACAAGCCCGCCGGCTATATTACTGCCACGGAAGACAAACGGCAGCCCACCGTATATGACCTGCTGCCGGAATTTTACCAGCAGTTTGATTTGTCACCGGTAGGGCGGTTGGACAAGGATACGGAAGGACTACTTCTGCTGACCAACGACGGAGCAAATGTGCATAAATGGCTGGCACCCAAAAGTCATGTGGAAAAGACATATTTTGCTAAACTGGAAAAGCCGGTAAAGTCAAAAGACTTCCAAGCAATCGAACAAGGCGTGAACATCGGCGGCTATGTGACTCTGCCTGCTCAACTAAAAGCGGGAGATGGGCCGGACGAGATTTTTCTCACCATTCATGAAGGAAAATTTCATCAAGTAAAAAGAATGTTTGAGGCCTTGGACAATCAAGTGCTTTACTTAAAACGGGTCAGCATGGGTGGCGTGCCACTGGATGAAACCCTAGCAAAAGGAGAAGTCAGAGAGCTGACGGAAGAAGAATTGGCAAAATTATTGGGAGAACAAGAAATATGAATCAAAAAATTATCGGACAACTGAAATTTTACCTGGACGGGATGCTGGCAAGACTGGAAGACGACACGCAACAAAACTTTCAGCAAATAGAAATTGTTTTTCGCTCCGGCACCAAACAATATCCCGCAAAGGTGACACACGAAAATGACAACACCTTCACTTGGCACTATAACGGCAGAAAGGACAAAACACCCAAGGCTGGCATTACACCGTGCATTCTGGCGGCGGCAGAGCAATATGACGACATGGAACTGCAGTTTATAGAAACAGGAAAAACCATTGTCATTACCGCCAATCAAAAGCAGGTAAAAATGACCACCAAGACTACCCAACAGCAGATTGAAACCCTAAAGCGCACTGTGGAAAATGCCCACATTGGCGACAGAGAATATCTAATTCGCATTGGGGAAGCGGACGAGTTGCTAAAGGTCATTGGCATTTTGGCCCCTAATGGCAAAGTGAAAAACGACAAGATTCGCAAATACAATCAAATTGACCATTTTGTGGAATTGGTGGCAGAACCACTAAAAGCCCTCTGCAATAGCAAAAAGGAAATTACCGTATTGGACTGCGCCTGTGGCAAATCCTATTTGTCCTTTGTGCTCAATTACTATATTCAGTTTGTGTTGAAAAAGCCCTGTAAGTTTATTGGGGTGGACTATTCGGAAACGGTCATCAAGGCTTCGAAAGAAATGGCACAGCAACTGCATTATAACAATATGACATTTGTCCAAGCAGATTTAACAAATTTTGTACCGGACAGAAGCATTGACCTTTGCATCAGTTTGCATGCCTGCGATACGGCAACGGATATGGCTATTGCCTGTGGGGTGAAAAATGGGGCAAAGATGCTGATAGCAGTGCCTTGCTGCCACAAAGAACTGCTTAGCCAGTACAATTTGGATGGCATGGAAGAACTGCTGAAATACGGTATTTTAAAAGCCAGAATTTCCGATGCGCTGACGGATAGCCTTCGAGCAAACTTATTGGAAGCGTTAGGTTATGAGGTAAGCGTAGTAGAATACATCTCGCCTTTGGAAACCCCTAAGAATCTCATGATTCGGGCAAGCAAGAAGTCCGGCAGAAACGAAGAAAAAATCATGGAGTACTGGAATCTCTGCCACAAACTCCATGTGACGCCCAAATTGGGAAAACTGCTGCTGGAATAATTTTCACAAAGAACACAAACACTACCGATTAAAGGTGGTGTTTTTCTTTATGTTGGGATTTTTCAGAACCATTTTGCTTTATGGATTGGTTATTCTGGTCATGCGGTTGATGGGGAAACGGCAAATTGGAGAGCTGCAGCCCTACGAATTGGTGGTGGCATTTATGATTTCTGATTTAGCGTCCATTCCTATGCAAAATACCGGTGTGCCCTTGGCTTCCGGCATCATTCCTATTTTGACCATTCTGGCAGCCCAAATAGCCATTTCTCTTTTGTTGTTCCGTAGTAACAAAGCCCGCAGAATTTTAAGTGGTACACCCGTTACCATGATAAAAGAGGGGCGAATTTTAGAAGAAAATTTGAAAAAAGAAATTTTTACATTAAGCGACCTGCTGGAGGCGGTGCGCATCGCGGGATATTCCGACTTGTCTCAAGTGCGGGAGGCGATTTTGGAAACCAATGGGGAACTTAGCGTATACGGTTATGATACGCTACCGGTACCTGTCAATGTGATTTTGGATGGCAAGCTACTGCCGGATAATTTGCAAGTTGCCGGCATTACAGAACAACAGGTGCAAACGGAAATTGCAAAAACAGGTGCAAAAGACCCGTCACAAATTCTCCTTTGTTGCTACTTTGAAACAGGGAAGTGGTATATTCAGCGAAAGGGGGAAAAGGCAACGTGGTAAAAAGTGTTTGGAAAAATGCACTGCTCCTGGTAGGCTTGATTGTGCTGATTGTGGGATTTCATGTTTTTTCTGTCAACACTTTGGACCGATATGTGACTGCTTTATGCCGGCAGGGGGAGGAAATGATTGCTTTGGTTTCAGAAGAAAAATATGAGGAGGCTTTTGCAAAGGCAGAGCAAATGGAGATGCAATGGGAAGAGAACGGCCGCCGGTTATGTTTTTTCATTGACCATGATGATGTGGAAACCATTGGGCACATGATTGCTAAGGTACAAAGTAATTTTCGGGAGGGAACCTGGGCGTTGGCAGTAACAGAAATGGAAGAAATTATGGCCAAAGCAAAGGATATGTATAAGCGGGAAACGCTGACTTTGGAAAATATTTTTTGACTGTGAGGGCGCATTGTACTATAATCAATCTATATAATCATGTACAAAATGCGAAAGGTCAAATGAGATGAATATCGTAATTGTAGGTTTGGGGAAGATAGGCACAACGCTGACAAAATATTTGGCAGAAGGCAATCACGATGTGACGGTTATTGACAGCAATGCCAAAGTGGTGGAAGCGGTTGTAGACGAAGCGGATGTCATGGGAATCAGTGGCACCGGGGCCAGTTACGATGTGCTGATGGAAGCAGGTGCCAATAAAGCAAAGCTGTTTATTGCTATGACCGGCTCGGATGAAATGAACATTCTCAGCTGCTTGATTGCAAAGAAAATGGGGGCAAAACATACCATTGCCCGTGTGCGAAACCCGGAATACTCCAAGCAACTGAACTTTATGCGAGATGAACTGGGCATTAGTATGCTGGTAAATCCGGAATATGAAGCAGCCAATGAAATGGCAAGAATATTGCATTTTCCGTCTGCTATCAAGATAGATTCTTTTGCAAAAGGTCGTGTGGAACTGGCAGAAGTTAAGATTAAAGAGGGAAATCCCTTAATCGGAGAACCCATTTCTGCAGTACATAGTAAATATCAAGTGCGGGTTTTAATCTGTGCTGTGCAAAGAGGGGAAGAAGTTGTGATTCCTCGTGGTGACTTTGTGTTGCAATTGGGTGATAAGATTCATATTACAGCGTCCCGTTCAGAACTTTCCACTTTCATGAAAAAATTGGGCATTTATAAGCAAAGAATGAAGAAGGTTATGGTTGTAGGCGGCGGTAAGATTGGCTATTATCTGACCAAGCAACTGTTAGAATCCGGACAGGATGTAAAACTTATCGAACGGGATGAAAAACGTTGCCTCCATTTATCTGAGATGTTACCGAAAGCGGAGATCATTTGCGGTGATGGTGCAGACCAGGATGTATTACTGGAAGAGGGATTGGAACAGGCAGATGCTTTGGTTTCCTTGACCGGGATTGATGAAGAAAATATTATCATTTCCATGTTTGCAAACATCAAAGGTGTGGCAAAGGTGGTTACCAAAATCAACCGGGTTTCTTTTGATATGTTAAGCAGTGTCGGTTTGGAAACGGTAATTTCTCCAAAGCAGGTTTCAGCAAACAAAATTGTGCGATATGTCCGCGCATTGGAAAATTCCGGCAACAGCAGTATGCTTACCCTGTATCGTTTGGTAAACGGCGCCGTAGAAGCGGCGGAGTTTGAAGTGGTAGAGGGCTTAAAGTGTGTCAATATCCCATTTAAAGATATTCGCTTGAAGAAAAATATTTTGATTGGTTGTATTATTCGGAACAACAAACCCATTTATCCGGGTGGTAATGATATGTTGTTGGCGGGAGACAGAGTGGTCATTGTAACCACCCAAAATTTACAAGATTTGGATGATATTTTATTATGAATTATAGAATGATTTTACATACCCTGGGACGGATTATGCTGGTGGAAGCAGGATTTCTACTGATTCCTTTGGGGATTTCCATTTATCATCAAGATAGTGCTTTATGGTCTTTTGTGATTACCATATTGCTTCTTTTGGCCATTGGCCTTCCTTTGACATTGAAAAAACCGAAGAACCATGTGTTTTACGCAAGAGAAGGGTTTCTCGTTGCGGCATTGACGTGGATTATGATGTCCTTGTTTGGTGCATTGCCTTTTTTCTTAAGCGGTGCCATTCCAAATTTTGTAGAGAGCCTTTTTGAAACAGTTTCCGGATTTACCACAACCGGCGCTACTTTGTTAACAAATATAGAAGCATTGCCTAAGAGCCTTTTGTTTTGGAGAAGTGAGACACACTGGATTGGTGGTATGGGAGTTTTGGTATTAATGATGGCTATTGTTCCCAAATCTGACGGACAGTCCATGCACATCATGCGTGCGGAAGTGCCGGGCCCGGTGGTAGGAAAGCTGGTATCCAAAACCACGGTAACCGCCAGAATTTTATATGCTATTTATTTGGGTCTTACCATATTGGAAGTTGTTTTGCTGTGTGCGGGCGGAATGCCATTGTTTGACAGTATTGTCAATTCCATGGGAACCACAGGTACGGGTGGTTTTGCTGTTTTAAATGCCGGAATTGCCGGGTATAACAGTTTATATTGCGAAATTGTCATTATGGTATTTATGTTCTTGTCCGGTATTAATTTCAGCTTGTTCTATTTGCTTTTCATCGGACAGATAAAGCAAGCCGTCAAGAGTGAAGAATTAAGATGTTATTCTTTGATTGCGCTTGGAGCAATTGTTGCCATTGCATTAAATATTATGTCTATATATGGCTCGTTTACAGAGGCTTTGCGCTATTCCGGTTTCCAGGTAGTTTCTATTATGACCTCTACCGGGTTTTCTACGGCGGATTATACCTTGTGGCCTGTTTTTTCTCAATTGTTGTTGGTGTTGCTCATGTTTTTCGGCGCTTGTGCCGGCTCTACCGGCGGCGGTATGAAAATTGTGCGCCTGGTCATTTTGGGAAAATCCGCTACTCGGGAAATCAAACGCGTATTTAATCCCAGAAGTGTAGCCGCCATTAAACTGGATGGGAAGCCGGTAGAAGAGGAAGTGGTAAAGAGTGTCAGCCTTTTCTTCTTCCTGCATGTGTTCCTTGCCATTGTTTCCTGTGTTTTGATTTCCTTTGACCCGTTTGGTTATGATATTTCTGAATCGGTTTCCGGGGTCATTACCTGTATCAATAATATTGGACCTGGTTTAGGCCGCTTGGGCCCGGCAGGAAATTTCAGCGGTTTTTCTGATTTTTCCACCATTGTTCTGACATTGGATATGCTGGTGGGGCGATTGGAAATTTATCCAATTCTTATGCTGTTTCTTCCGTCTACCTGGAAAAGAATTTGATTTTTTGTATAGTTTTCCTCCTTTTGGTAAAAATAGGTGTTAACACCAACAAAAGGAGGATTTTTTTATGGTTACCACAAGTCCCATGGACAATCAGGTACAGTCAATGTTACCTGCAAAAACGTTGATGCTGTTGGAAGATCAAATGTCAGCAGAGGCGCTGGCCTATGAAAAATGCAAAGCGTATGAGCAGGCTTGCCAGGACAGCGTCATGCGCAGTTTGTGTGAGAATGCCAAAAATATGCACAAGCGGCATTTTGACACCTTGTTTACCTATTTGAACGAGCATTATAAACCAAAGCAGTGAGAAAGGGGAGGGCATATATGCAACAGACAATTTTAAAGGAAAAGGAACTTATGCAGGATGTTCTGCAAACGGAGAAGACGCTGTTTCAGTCTTACGGAGTGCTGATGACCGAAGCAACCTGCCAGAATTTGCGCATGGAATTACAGCAGATTATGACAGAAACACAGCAAATGCAATTTGGTATTTTTAACGCCATGCAGGAAAAGGATTGGTATCCGGTGAAAAATGCACCACTGACCGAGGTGGGCGACACCATTACCAATATGCAGGGACTGCAGGGAAAGTTGCAGTAAGCAGAAACCGGCTTGTGAAATTTCATGGGTCGGTTGTTTTTTTATTTGCTAAAAAATAGTGTAAAAATAGTGAAAAAATAGTGAAAATTTTAAATGCGTTATGGTATAATATAGTTAAATATTATCAAAGGAATGATGCGATGATTCAGGTTACGTTAACAAATGATATTTTAAAAAAGATTTCTGCAATTGACGAAAATCGTTTTTCACTCAAAATGATTGAAGTGCCTGCGATAACGCAAAATAGATTGCGAAAGAACTCCAAAAAGAAGAGCTCTTATGCTTCAAACAAAATTGAGGGGAATCCGTTGACCGAAGCACAGGCGAATGAGGCCATGGAACGGGATGCACATAAACATTTTCTCAAACCCGAGCAGGAGATGAGAAATTATTTTCTTGCATTGAATTTGCTTGAAGAAAAACTGAAAAAGAAAGTACCTTTCTCAAAAGAGTTGATTCTTGAAGTGCAAGCAATGGTGGAAAAGGGCGCTTCAAAAGAAAAAATAGGACTTCGAGGGGCGATGCCTCCTGGTGTCTTGTTTGCTGTATATGATTCCGAAAGTGGCGCTCCAGAATATATTCCACCGGAGTATACTGATATTCCTGTATTGCTGGATGAACTTGTAGAATATGTTAATACCACAGATGACCATCCGCTTATTATTGCAGCGGTTGTGCATTATCAGTTGGTTACAATTCATCCCTTTGAAGATGGAAATGGTCGGACTGCCAGATTAATGTCAGGATATATTCTTGATTTCTATGGGTATGGTTTTAATGGTATCGGCTCGTTAGAAGAATATTTTGCTTATGACCCCAATGAATATTATGCATCCCTTCAAATGGGATTACCGGCGCTATACTATTCGGGTAGGGAGAATCCACCCCATCCTGAAATTTGGATTCACTATTTTCTGCGTATGATGGAGTTGTATTCCAAAAAGGTATGTGAACTGTCAAAAGCATCGACCTATGATGCGCTGGATGGTAGTTTGTCCTATTTAAATGCGAAGGAAAAAGAACTATTGGGATATCTCTTAAATAACCACATATTTGAATTTACACCCATTGAGGTGAGCAAAAAAATTGGTGTTACCAATAAAACAATCATTAATCGTTGTGCAAAACTTACAACCAATGGATTTTTAATTCCCAATATTGTAAAAGAGAGAGTGCGTTCTTATTCTTTAAGTGAATTTGCAAAAAAAAATGCAAAAAAGATTGTTGCAAACAGCCCTCCTTAGGGGTAAAATAATGAAGTTAATGATACTTATTATTTCGCAGGAGGAATCGTACTATGGCATTTATTGATACCATGAAGGCAAAAGCAAAGGCCAACAAGAAGACCATTGTGTTGCCGGAATCTATGGACAGAAGAACATTTGAAGCAGCAGCCTCTGTTTTGGCAGAAGATGTGGCAAATTTGATTATTATAGGAACACCCGAAGAAGTGTCCGCAAACAGTGAAGGGTTGGATGTTTCCAA
>CAYMRI010000044.1:3271-12938 GCA_964392835.1 uncultured Eubacteriales bacterium | reverse complement strand
TTGATTTATTCCCTGCTTTCCGGCAAATCCGCACAAGAGGCAATTGAATTTGCAGTTGCAGCCTCTGCATTGAAGCACTCTGTAGAAGGCGACTATAACAGAGTCAGCGTGGCTGAGGTGGAAAAACTGGCAGGCGGCGACGGCTCCGGCAGAGTACAAAGATAAGCAACTCCCCGTTCGGACGGGGAGTATTTTTATATATTTTTCAAATCATCAGAACCACCAGCTAGGCAAGAACCGTAGCATAGCGATGTAAGACTCGGGTACGACTGCACCGGAAATGGCCGGATAGAACAGAGCGAAGAGAATGCCGCATACCGCTACAAAAGCACATACTGCCCACTTGGGGATGGCTTTCGTTTCCACCAAATGTTTTGCCACATAGACAATAAACAAAATTAAGAAAGGTAAGCAGGAGAAATAATGATAAATAAAACATGCCCGGAATACAATCATCCATGGGAACAACTGGCAGGCGTAAGCCACCAGAATAAATGCCACCTTCTTATCCGCCTTCTTCCAACCAATGTAGCAGGATGCAAATAAGGCAATCAAACCGGACCACCAAATCAATGGGTTACCGAAAGACGCAATGGTGGAACGAAGCCCTGTTGCTACCTCTCCTTGATAATACCAGATGGGGCGCAAATCCAAAAGCCAGGACCACCACTCGGAAGAATAACCATGTCCCGCGGTTAACAGGGAATGATAATTATACATATAGGTTTGGTTACCCAGCACAATGTCCAACAGACTGCTGGTGTTCCCTTCTACCTGTGTATACGGAATATAAGACAAGGTGTAAATGGTCACCGGAATAATCACAAAGAAGCCCACGCAGAACAGGAAGGTTCCCCAAACCTTGTCATACATAAAGTTCTTGTACCATTTTTGCTCCTTGATGTCCGGCAGTTCCCTCCCCATTTTTTTGTAATTGCAATATTCCAGCCATTTGGAAAGGAAAAATACAATGGCCAACCCAAATCCCGCATACAACCCAATCCACTTGGTGGCCGAGCCTATTCCGAAGAAAACACCGCTTAACGCCAGCGGAACGAAATAATGCCGGGCTTTCAGCTCATAAGATTTTCCGATAAAGACATCATACATAAAGTAGTACATCAGCATAATCCAAACCACGGTGTAGGAATCTATGGTAGCAAGTCTGGTCTGTGCAAAATGCATGGTATCAAACAACATAAGCGCTGCCGCCATGGTTGCATAGAACTTGCGGTTAAACATCTTTTTTGCAATCAGGTACATAAGCGGAATCATCAGCACACCGAACAAGGTTCCCATAATACGCCAACCGAACGGATTCATGCCAAACACCAGAATTCCTACTGCCTGGATGATTTTTCCAAGTGGCGGATGGGTAATTTCATATACTTCCAGGCCGTGGATATTTTCATAAGCGGTCCGTGGGAAATAAATTTCATCAAAATAGGTGGAATTCATAAAAGACGGCGTATCCACAATTGTATCCTGCTCGTCAAACCACTTACCATAGTCCTCCAAAGTAGAGACCGCAAGGCCATATTCTATCTGGTTTTCGCAGGGCTCTACAGAATCCAGGGTTACGGGGATCAACAGATAATCATTATAGCCATTTTCTGTATCCTTGGTTAAAAACCCGATTTCATCCAGAATCAAACCATCGGATATGGTCAAAACCCGGAATTGTTTTGCGGTCACATCCACATCGGCATAATGCCACTTATAGAAACCGTTGTTTTTAATATCCATTAAGGTTTCGTACTCGCCTTCGGCATTGAGATACTCTATTTTGTAATAAACACTACCGTCCTTTGCACCGCTGTGATCCAAATTGGTATGATACATTACTCTGGAAATGGGGGTTTCTTCTGCAAAGGAAAAATATAAATACTCCCCTTTGGTTTCATGAATAGGTGCAAAATAGGTTTCCGGGGACTTCATATCTCCCAGATTATAAAGCGCCAACAGCAAATAGGAAATGGTAAGGACTGCAATAATCAGGATTTCTTTCCAGCTGGTAATCACTTTCATACCCGGTTGCCATTCGCCTTTTGCAATTTCCTCTTCTCTGTTCTTGCGGCGTTTGTCACTGCGCCAAGCCAAAGCAATTACAAATACCAAAGTCACAATGACACAGACAACAAAAATTGCCCGGCTGATGTCAGGGTCTAAAATAGGCACATGCAAATCGTCATCATCCGCAACCGCGGTATACAAATTATAAACAGAAGCCCCTTCCGGCACCGTCTGCACCTGCTCCATCGATACATTATCAATCCATATTTTTCCTGTACTGGTTGCACCAAAACCGCCTAACCCTACTGCAAGCTGCAATGTCTCCTGGTTTTCGCCGGTAACGCCGTAAACCGTATAGGTTACCCATTCCTCACTGGAATTCAAAGTCTTGGTTTCAGGAAAAGTAATTTTTGCATCATAAATGGAAATATTTGCCCCCTGACCGCTTTCAATGGTGCCTTCCACTTTAAAAGAGGCAGTAATCCTATAGTACGCAGAAGATTTTACTTCGATATCCTGATAATAACGGATGTCATTGTTCACGGAATCAATATAAGCAGAGCTATTTCCGGCCACAGACTGACTGCTGTCTTTCCCATAGGAAGTGTTGGCAGAATCATATTCATAATCCTTCCGGTAATCATAAATGCTCCAGCCGGAGGGCTTGCCAAACATCCAGGATTCAAAGCCGCCGTTATCCACCAAATTGGTGCGAAAACTGTCCACAATCGCGCTCACAGCCATGGTCAGTATCAAAACCACTGCCAGGGCAAGTGCGATATAAATCCCTATTTTTTGTTTTTTAGAACGGTTATTCCAAAACTCCTTCAGACTGTTCCATAGCGTCATCTGCAAGTTCCTCCTTCTCTTTCACAGTTGCAATCTTTGCTGTTTCTACTTTTGCTATCTTTAAAATCACATATACCAGAATCAAAACAAACGCCAATACGTTTGCAGCAGAAACATAGGTGATGCTGGTATATCCTTCCCAGTCCCATAAGTCCTGGTCGGAATTGTATTTTCCCAATATAATCAGTGCGTTGAAAAACGATGTAGTCGTTAAAAGTGCATGTATCCGCATCATAAAACGGCTGTTGTCCAAAATCGCCACAACCAAAGATAATAAAATTGCCGGGAACAAATATCGTTCGTGCATCCGCACGGTAAAGTTAAAAATCCCGGTTACCAGGAACAAGGCAATGAGCAGTTCCCGGTGTTCGTATTCTTTGGGAAGCAGCATATAAAGCACCCCGCCTGCGATTACAATAACGCCCAAGAAAATCATGCCCCATGCATAATACGGAATTCCCCAAAAGCTATTATATACTCCGGTGTCTGTTACCCAATTTAGTCCCATAAGGGTAAAGAAATTAAACCCATTGACAGAAGCATAATCATATCTACCCGCAGTTTCTGTAAATAAATCATAGATAAATGTAATATTTTGCAATGTGTACGGCAATGTAATCACAAAAGCAGTTGCCAAAATTGCCCCCGCACACTTAAAGAAGTTTGCAATTTTCTGTTTTATGGTCCCTTCTCGCAATACATAGAACAGCAGTACCGGACCGGCAAACAACCCTTGGGGTTTAATTAAAATACAAATGGCAAATAGTATGGCAGACAAAGTTACTTTCTTCTTCATCACCGCATAAATGGCAAAGAGCATAAACATGGCCAGGAAAGAATCCATCTGTCCCCAAACCACGGAGTCAAACAGCACCATGGGGTTAAACAGATAGATACCGGCAAAGAACAGCTTCCAACCATCGTTCAGCCAACGACCCTTTTCCGTCTGTTCCAGTTTTTCACAAATCAGATAGATGAAAAACGCAGAAACCATATCTGCCAGCATAGGCGGCATCTTAATGGCCAGTTTATAAGCGGTGGTACCCACAGCAAAGCCCAGCCAATCCATGATTTTGCCTATGATTCCCAATATATACATGTAAAAAGGCGGATAGTCCGCAAGCCCTGCCTGCGCATTGGCATTTACATAGAACTGTCCGATGTCCTGGGACATAATATTGCCCCACCGTTCAAACAGATACACATCCCCTTCAAAGCCTATGGCTACGGGTGCTGCCACAAAACGCAAAATCAATGCAGAGGCAAACAAAAGGAACAAGGCTGCTTGTCCTCGGAAGAAAGGTTCCTTTCCTTCCGCCGATGCTGCCCGCATGGCGCAGTAAATCAAAACCAAAACCATAGAAAGCATGACGAACACAGAGGTGTAACTCATATCATAGTGCCACTCATCCACCTTTTCCTGAGAGGTGGCTGTAGTATTTCCCACAGTATTAACCGTATTGATATCCATGCCTGCCGGCAACGATTTTACCTGTTCAATGGTCAAATCATCAAAATAAACCGTACCGGTATTTTCAGAAGAATACCCACCCAATCGTAACATCAATGTTACATTTTTATCGGAAATCACCCGAAAATAGCCTTCTACATACGTCCAGTCTTGGGTACCTTTGATATCACCGAAATAAAAATAGCATTGCTCCACAGACAGATTGGCGCCCATGGTTTCCTCTCCTACATTTTCCGTTTTCATCCAGCAGGAAACCTTATAGTAGGTATCTTTCTGAGCCTTCCACTTATAAATATAACGGGCATCGTTTTCCATTTCACTGGAAAGCACCAATGCCTGACTGCCGCTATGCACCTGCTCGGTGGTAATGTCATAAGTGGTGCCGGAGCCTTTCCAGGACTCTCCGGTCAGCATGATCTGGTCCGTTTCAAAGCCGGTCTCTACAAACAGCATCTTGCCGCTTCCACCATGGAAAAATATAAAATAAGTACCCACACAAATCAGCATCAGCAGTGCGGCTAATATGGCAATATTTTTCTTGTTAAAAAAAAACGCTTTGTCCAATTTCATTTCGATTTTCCTCGTTGTTACAATGTCACTACATTTGATTATTATACTGGAAAACTATGGCATCTGTCAAAGTGGGGAAATGGAACGGAAAAATGCTTGAATGTTGGAAAAATATCTTGTATAATAGGCTTCGTTATCTGCCAATGTGGCTCAGGGGTAGAGCAATTCACTCGTAATGAATAGGTCGAGGGTTCGATTCCCTCCATTGGCTCCAAAAAAGCAAAAAGTCGCCCTTTACAGGCGACTTTTTTGCTTTTATTTTTCAAATTTGCTTACGATGCAATCTGCACATCAATGGTCTTGGTGCCTTTGCATGCCACCTGCTTATCACCTGCATCAATGGTAATATCCCCATTTTTCACAGTCACAGCGGTAATGGCCTGAATGCCGTCTTCTGCCGCATCAATGTTGATGGTGCCGTTGTAAATATAAACATAGCCATTTTCGCTTTCCACTTCGTTGTCCGATTTAATGCCGTCTCCATCTACATCTATGGTAATGTTACCACCCATAATACAAACGCTGTCCTTGCCTTTCAGTCCGTTATTGAGTGCCGTTACGGAAATGGTACCACTGACAATTTTTAAATCATTTTTGGAAGCAATCCCATTGTTGTAATTGCCTTCTACCTGCAAGGCCCCTTCTCCGTTAATGGACAAATCGTCTTTGCTGAATATGCATGCATTGGGTTCATCTTCCCCATCGGCATAAACGTAAGAAAGCCCATCCGTTACCTTGTTCACGGTATCTTTTACCAATGTCAGGCTTACTTTATCTGCACTTTTTACATAAATCGCTGCAGAGTTGGAGCAGGTAATATCCACGCCATTAAGCACCAATTGTACTTTTTCCTCTTTGGCCACTTCCACAATGATTTGACCGTCTGTCAAAGTGCCGCTGAGAATATAAGTACCCGCTTTGGTAATGGTCACAACAGAGCCGTTAATGGTAACACCATCGCCGGAGGCGGTTGCCGTATCATTGTTCAAGATGATATTCACTGCATCCCCTTCCCAGGTTGCGGTCTGGTCAAATTTGGTAAACCGAATGCCATCCTCCGTGGTAAATGCGTCCACCACGTTATTATCATCTTCTTTGGAAGGGTCTACCGTGGGGGTTGGCTGGGCAGAGTTACCGGGGTTATCCTGATTGCTTTCCTCACAGCCTGCAAAAACCAACAACAGGCACAGACTCAGCATGCACAGAAAAATACTTGTTATTGTCTTTCTTCTGTTCTTTTCCATAGTTGCACTCCTTTCTCACTTTTCGTGCTATCAAATCAGTTGTTTTATTTATTGTTTGCGTCAAAAAGGTCTCCAGTTGGGTGTTGCCGTAGACGTTTCCGTAGGCGTTGTCGTCGGTGTTGCTTCCGGTGTTTCTGTCGGGCCTGGTGTTGTGCTCTGCTCCGGAGTTTCTGTTGGGCCGGCCACAGTTACAATAATTTCCAGTTCTGTTGTGTTTCCGCTGGCATCACTGACCGTAAATAAAATACTGTTTTCTTTGCCTGCTTCCAATAAAGTCGGTGCATAAGGCTGGCCATTGATGGTCAGGGTAACTTGGTCTGTACTGATGATGTCTCCATCATCTTGAATGCTTACCCCATAGAGCAACCGGGCTTTGGTAATCAATTCCGCAGTCTCCGTGGTGACAGAATAGGATTGTACAAGCCCACTGACCACAGGTGCCGTTTTGTCCAACACACGATAGGTAACGTCTAGGTTATCAGAAATACCGGTGGTTATATTTTTCACACAGTAGGTTACCACATAGTCTCCCATCTGTGTCACATCCAAAGCTTGTTTGTACATAATTAGGTTGCTTACGTCTTTCCCTGTACTGTCTACAGCCTTAATCTTAGACAGGAAGTCCGGCAACTGCCCATTTCGTTGCACCTCTACAATTTCATTAATTCCGGAAAAGGTAATGGGCATAACCGGATTTTCAGAAATCCAGGGATTGTTTGTATCCGGGTCTGTTGGGTCCCAAGTCGCTGTTAAGGGAATCTTAATGCCTTCCGGTTTGCCCAAAGGTCCCGGAGCCGCACTATCATAAACCACGACTTTGGTTCCCACATCGCAATTGTCATAAATCCATTTCACATCTTCCACGCTTAGGCGAACACAACCATCGGATGCCTGACTCCCAAGTTTATTAAATTCGTTGGTTTTTAAAGTTCCTTTATCCTTCTTCACGTAGGGCACCGAATGAAACAGAATTCCACCATTAAAGCGGCAGGCATACTGCCCATACACACCCCCATTCAAAGGTCTCCACTCATATTTTTCCGAAATACGGAAGGTCCCGGTTGGTGTGCCATTGTTCCGTCCTGTGGAGCACAACATGGCCTTTACCGGTGTTACCGCATTTCCCTGATCATCGGCGGAGTAAACGGTAACCACATTCTGATTCCGGTTTACATAAAGCACATAGGGCAAACCGTATTTCTTTGCCGTTGCTGTAGGTGTGGGCGTTGTGGTAGTCTGCGTCGGCGACTTCGTCGGTGACTTTGTCGGTGTCTTAGTGGGCGTAGCTGTAGATGCTTCCGTAATCGTCGCAGTTGGTGTTTTGGATTCTTCCGTCGCAGTTGGTGTTGCAGTAGGCGACGGCTGTGCCGTTCCTTCCGGCGTCTGTGTATGTAAAGAATTGTTATCCACCGGCCGGGTATCCTGGCAGGCACTCAATCCAATTAAGATGCATAGCAGTATTGTAATCGCCAATAAAAATTTTCTTTTCATTCCCGTTCTTCCCTCGATGTAAAAATCTGTTTCTATTATAGAATATTTCTTTCTAAGAATGCAATGGAAACCATTGGTCTAATTGTAAAAATTTATTTACAAAAACGGAGTTTGTCCGTATAATTAGAGCATATGAGATATTTTTAGAAAGGAATGAGCGTTTATTATGAAGAAATTTTTGAAAGAATTTAAAGAATTTGCTACCCGCGGCAATGTGGTAGATTTGGCAGTCGGTGTTATCATCGGTGCTGCGTTCCAAAAAATCGTTACTTCTGCAGTGAACGATTTGGTAATGCCTTTGATTGGTTTGATTACCGGAACCGCTAACTTTAATGATGCATTTTTGATTTTGAAGTTACCGGAAGGCGTGGCAGAAGCCGAAGTGGTTTCCTTGGAAAAAGCTGTAGAACTGGGTGTTACTACATTGAATTACGGTGCTTTCATTTCCATCGTATTGGATTTCATCATTATGGCATTTGTGATTTTCTTAATGGTAAAGGCCATCAACAAGGCAAGCTCTTTAAAGCTCAAGAAAGAAGAAGTCCCCGCAGAGCCGGAAGTTCCCGCAGTACCTACCACCAAGGTTTGCCCGTACTGCTTGTCTGAAATTCCTTACGCTGCAACCAAGTGCGCACACTGTACTTCTGATGTAGAAGCGGAAGAAGCTGCTGAATAATTATGATTTATCGAGTAGAAGGGAACACCGGCGCGTGTTCCCTTTTTATTTATGTAATGAGTTTGATGCCACAGCATACAATATTTTCCGGTATCCTATTTTTCATAATCTCACACAGCACATGCAAAACTTGCAAACAATCTATTGTTTGATGCTGGTCTGCAGAGGGGAACTCCAACGCCACCAGATTTTTTCCTAATCGAATATCGTTAATCTTATATGTAGCAAGTCGATATTCCCAAGAGGTGGCATATTCTTCTTTTTCCAACATACCTAGAATTTCGATATAAATTTCTTTTCCATCCACTTTGACCGTAAAATCCGGACGCAGCACAACCGGGGCTCCATCTTTTCTTGGCTTGAGTCGCAGTGGTTTTTCATAAAAGTATGGGATATTTTGATGGTAAAGTATGTTCGCTACGATACATTCATTTTTGGACAAAACCAGTTCCCCAGCCTGTGTCATAATTTTATAGGCCGGATTTTCTTGCGCTCTTATTACTTCTTTTTCTCTATAGGCTTTTGCTTGTTTTTGCAGTTCATACCGCCGCCTTGCTTCCTGCTCTAGTGTTTTGATATCTGGTAAAATACCATTGTGTATGTAATTTTGAAGCTGTTTTTCACTTTCTTTCAGCCTTTCGGCGCTGTCCTGCAACGCCATTTTTCTTTGGCCTTTTGTATCACTTTCCTTTTGTAACGCCTCCATTACCTGTGGAAGCTTGTCTTTTGGTACATATTGTTTTTTGATTTTGCGTTTACCATCTTTGTATTCTGAAGTTTGAATATAATGATAAGTATAGGAATAGATTTTTCCCGCTTTCTTCCGAAATTGTTTCTTTTGCAGCAATGTCCCTTTGATTCTTTCTGTGTTATCCTCTATTGCTTTTTGCTCTTTGCATTCTTCATATGCAATAAAAGCCTGTATGTACAATTCTTTCTGCAACCGAGCTAATTCTATTTCATAAGTTTCATGGGCTTTTTGCTTTGTGCTCTTTCCCATAAAAGAAATGTCTCCTTTTTTATAATAGTCTATCAATTTTAGACCTCTGTGTACAGCAGAATCGTTCGACAGTACTTTTCGACAATTTATTGTGCCGCCGCTTGCCTGGTTTGGCCGAGACATTTTTACTTTTAGGCACTAATTAGGCTCCTTGTCTCGGTCAAACTGCATGGGAAAGCCGTGGAAACCGGGGAAAAACATCTCGTCGGCACCTGGTTTGGCCGAGACATTCATGCGTTTAGGCACTAATTAGGCTCCTTGTCTCGGTCAAACTGCATGGGAAAGCTGGAAAAACCGAGGAAAAACATCTCGTCGGCACCTGGTTTGGCCGAGACATTCATGCGTTTAGGCAC
>CAYMRI010000044.1:0-3171 GCA_964392835.1 uncultured Eubacteriales bacterium | reverse complement strand
TAATTAGGCTCCTTGTCTCGGTCAAACTGCATGGGAAAGCTGGAAAAACCGGGGAAAAACATCTTATAAAGATATTTGCAATACATTGCCTTTATTTTTTATATTCATACTCAAATGCTGCCCTATCCGACTCCAGCACAAAAAGTGTCTGCCCGCCTCGAGAAAAATGATACCGGGCTTTGCAGGCTGGGCTTTCCCGAATTAACCGTGTCATGGAGCCGGCAACCGGGGCTTGTAAAGGATGGGCATTCGTCGGTTTTGCCAGCAGCCGGGCGGTTAAGGTGTAAGGCCCCTGCCGGACAGTTACTGCGCCATCTGCAATATGCGTAGCCTTGGCGCCTAAATAGGTGGCCAGCCGATATTCTTTTCCCTTCCATACAATAGCAGAAATCACTCCGGTAAAATGCAGTCCAGCCAAAGGAATCTCTGCTACAGAAAGCATAATGGAACCGGGTTCCCCGTCCTGAAAATTGCATTGGGTCCAGGCATATTCTTTGGGGAAAGAACGCCCCCGGTCTCCTTCAATATATCCTATGCCGTTTTCGAAAAAATATTTTTCCCCATTGATGGTAAGACAGCCGTCCACCCTATGGGTCATGCTGAAAACGCTGTGACGGTATTCCATAAAAGGTACATAGCAAAAGGGCCCCATGATGTCGTAGGAAATGGGCGTCCTGTTTTGGAATTTCACCTGCCCTTCCACAGAAATACCCGGAACCCTAATATACAGTTCCATGCCTGTCTCACTAAAAAGGCTATGACCCAATCGGATAAAAAAAGGATTTTCATGCTCTATATATTGGTAGCCGGGAAAAGAAACAGTATACGCGCCGGATTGGGTTATGACCTGCAGGGATGCGGTGGTGTTCCCGTGTTCGTCAGTGTGCCTGGCCGGAATAAAAGCAAGTGTCTTTTCCTTATTCTGTACTTTAAAGTACCACCCCTGAAAATATGCTTTTCCCATAGAAAAACCTCCTTATCACTGTTCTATACGGAAGCGTTGCCCTAAACAGCGGGGTTTATACCATGAAAAAAGACCCCGATCATCAAAACCGAGGCCCCATCACACACATTTAGGAATAATTACATTCTGGTTACAGAAGTGTTTTTCTTGGAGTTGGCGCTGAAGATACCGCGCACCACATCAAACACACCCAAGCCTGCAAAGAGTAATCCAAGAATGACATTACCGACAACTGTACTTTGTAGTTCAGCATTGATAGATAGCCCATAGAAAAATGCCATTCCGCTTTCCATAAGTGTAAAGTCATATTCCGTCATAATTGCAACAACCCAGCTTACCCCTTCCGCCAACAGCACAGCAAGAATAGAAACAAGAATAATGACCACTGCTTTTGCCTTGCACTCTTTACCCTTCAGCAACTCGTAACCCTTTTTCGCAGCAAAGCCAATCAAAAACCCAAGCCAGCCTACATACCAACCAAAATAACTTGCAACAGCCCATGGTATCATACCAACAATACCGCCCAAAATAGCACCGATGATACCGGTTACCATATTGCCCTGAGATTGTGCTTCTTCCCATGCAGCCGCCATATCTCTTTCCACAGAGGATGCGCAACCGTCATGCATTTGGCAAACGGCGCCTCCTACCATAACTTCCTGAGCGCTTAATGCAGAATCAATGGGTTGACCGCAATGCCCGCAATAATTTTGTCCCGGCACTTCGCAGGCGCTTAATTTATTGCAAATAACATCAATAAACGCTTCCATCTTTCCCATGGTGCCCGGATTGTCGAAAAATTTTACGGCAAGGCGGGTTTTAGACAAGCCCAGTTCCATAATGCGATATTCTTTTCTTGTTTCATCGGTCAGCAGTTGTCCTAACTGACTTTGCAATACACCGTTCAGTTCGTCAGTTGTGCTTATTGCAAAATCTGCAGACTTCCAGCCGGAGCCTTCCTGCAATGTCAACATGTAACCACGATAAATACCGTATGCCACACCGTTTTTCACGGTCAAACCATTTTGTTTGGCATATTTTTTAATTCCAGATCCTACCATAATGAAAAATCCCCCTTGATACAGTGATATTATATTAGAAGTATTGTATCATATATTTCCCATAGATGCAAAAAACTGCCGGCAAAACGCCGGCAGCCTGTTATTGCTTTTTATTTTTCATCCTCGGTATGGCAACCGCAGCAACCACAGCCGCAACCGCCGGAAGCATTTTTCTGCTTGGAGGCACACTCGCCGCCAGACGGACAGCCGATGCACTTCACACCTTTTTTCTTGGCCTTTACAATGTAGGCAATGGCGCCGCCAAGGATGGCCACTAATACTACTATTAAAATGATATCTTCTATGCCCATACCGATAACTCCTATCTCTTCCTTACGCTTTCTTGCTCAGCGCATATTCCTTTGCCATCTTTTGATTGGCTCTTACCGCAATGAAGGCGATAATTGCTACGATTGCCAGTACTGCAACGAGCCCTGGGAAGAAGTATCCGCCCAAAGAACCGGTGGTAATCAAAGTACCAATCTGGTATACCAGGAACCCTACGGTAAAACCGGTTGCGAACTGTAAGCCGATACCGCCGAACAACCACTTTCTACTCTTAATTTCAGAGTTCATAGCACCCATTGCTGCGAAGCAAGGCGGTGTAAAGAGGTTGAACATTAAGTATGCCAAAGCCGCTACTTTTGTCAATTGCATTGCAACTGCTACTTCGGTTCCGCCACCCACCAATGCCAATTCTTCGGTGTCGATGAAGTTGGTTAAGCTATAAACAACCGCCAAAGTACCAACTACGTTTTCTTTTGCAATAAAGCCGGTTACTGCTGCTGCTGCCAATTGCCATGCCACAACACCCACGACAGGAGCAATGAGATATGCAATAGGACTTGCAATGGTTGCTAGGATGGAAGTATTTTCCATACCTTCTTCTACCAACTGCAACTGCCAGTTAAATGTAGACATAATCTGTACCACTGCATTACAAACCAGAATAATGGTACCGGCCTTCACGATATATGCCCAACCACGGTCTAACATGGAAAGCAATGCACGCTTTACGCTGGGAGCTTTGTATTCCGGTAATTCCATAATAAAGAAGGATTTTCTATACTTGTAGCAGGTAATTTTCTTTACCAGCAAAGCACCTAAGAAAATCAACAGAATACCTGCAAAATACATTAAGGGTCC
>CAYMRI010000043.1:0-13345 GCA_964392835.1 uncultured Eubacteriales bacterium | reverse complement strand
CATAAGTCTGATACCCCTTTCCGGATTCGTGCTAAGATATTTTTATCATAGCATAATTACTGCCTACGATTCAACGGGGGAAATGGAAAATTGAAGCAAAAAATCGACGAATTCCTCGGGCGCATCGGATAAGCAAACGATTCAATCCATTGCAGCACGGGCCCAGCAAGGCAAAGCCGGCCACGAAATACCAATCGCAACGCTCTAACGGACAGGTTTTAAAGATTCCCTGCAAAGCAGGAATATAGATGACCGACAAAATCATGAAAGTAGAAACCAGCACCGCTCCCACCAAATATAGGTTGTTTAACAACGGTATTTCAAATACGCTTTTTTCCTCTGATTTACACTCAAACACATGTACCAGTTGTGAAAAAACAAGGGTGGCAAAGGTGGCGGTTCTGGCCCGAATCAAATCTCCGCCGGCGTAATAGACGGACATAAACACCAACAATGTGGAAAGGCCGATTAAAATGCCTCGCACCACAATTAACCCCAACAGTCCATCGGAAAACACATTGTCATTGGAGCGCCGTGGCCGCCGGTTCATAATATCCGCCTCCGCCGGTTCCAAGCCTAAAGCAATAGCAGGCAAACCGTCGGTTGCCAAATTTACCCAAAGAACCTGAATGGGCACCAGTGGCAGAGGTACACCAAGAAGCATCGCCAACAACATGGTCAGCACTTCCCCAATATTGCAAGAGAGCAGATAGCGAATAAATTTTCTAATGTTTTGATAGATGACACGGCCCTCTTCCACGGCTGCTACAATGGTGGAAAAATTATCATCCAACAGCACCAACGAGGCCGCCTCCCGGGTCACATCCGTACCGCCCTTTCCCATGGCAATGCCAATATCCGCCTCCTGTACCGCCGGGGCATCATTGACACCGTCTCCGGTCATGGCACAGATGTAGCCTGCTTTTTTCAACGCCTTTACAATGCGCAATTTATGTTTTGGCATCACTCTGGCATAAACGGTGGTTTTTACCGCAGCCCGTTCAAATTCTGCATCCTTCATTTCCTCCATCTCGCTGCCTGTGAGCACCAAATCTCCGGGGCGCCAGATATCCAGTTCCTTGGCAATGGCCAGTGCCGTATCTTTGTGGTCTCCGGTAATCATGCAAATTTGAATGCCTGCCCTTCTGCAGGTTTCCACCGCAGAACGCACCTGCGGCCGGGGCGGGTCCATCATACCCATAAATCCCAAAAACGTAAGTCCTTGTTCAAAATCCCGTCTGGGAAACTCTGCCCACTGGGAATCCTCTATTTTTCGGTAGGCAAAAGCCAACACACGAAAGGCTTCTTCACACATGGTCTGATTTGCCCAAAAAGCGCTTTCCAAGGCACTTTGGTTGTTGCATTTGTTCAGTACCACCTCAGGGGCACCTTTTATGTAAAGAAATTTTTCACCATTGGGTTTGGCTACCACCACTGACATACACTTCCTATCAGAGTCAAAAGGCATCTCTGCCAACCGCTGATTTTGCCGCCGACAGTTTTGTATATCAAAGCCGTTTTCCGCTGCCACTTGCAACAATGCCACTTCCGTAGGGTCTCCCATGTCCAATGCGGCATTGTTGCAGCAAACCCCTACTTCCAGCAACTGGTGCAGTCGGTCCCGCAAGGGAAATTTTCCTTCTTTTAACACAGAAACATCGAAAGGCTCCTCGGCGCCGGATAAATACAGCTTTCGCACGGTCATTTTGTTTTCCGTTAAGGTTCCGGTTTTGTCAGAACAAATCATACCGGCACAGCCCAAAGTTTCAATCGCAGGCAACTTTCTTGCCAAAGCATTGCGTTTTACCATACGTTGTACCCCCAGAGCCAGGGCAATGGTCACAATGGCAGGTAACCCTTCCGGTACTGCCGCGACTGCGAGACTGATTCCGGATACCAACATGGTCAGAATATCTTCCCCTCTCCAAATACCCAAAATCGTTACAAGGGCACAAATGAGCAAGCTTCCCATGACGATGTATTTTCCCAACTGGGCAAGTCTCTTTTGTAACGGTGTTTGACTGGACTCCGTATTGTCAATCAAACTGGCAATCTTTCCCATTTCCGTCTGCATGCCTGTGGCAGTAATACAAAAAACCCCATGTCCCTGGGTAACCATGGTTCCCATATAAACCTGTTCCCTGTTTGCTTTGTCCACAGGTAGTGACTCTCCGGTAAGCAACGCTTCATCGGTAGCAAGATTTTGTGCCTGCTGTAACATCCCGTCTGCCGGCACCCGATCTCCCTGCTCCAAAGCCACAATATCTCCCGGCACCAAATCCTTTGCAGGCATACTGCACAGCTTTCCATCTCGATATACGTTGGCCATAGGGGCAGCCAATTGTGCCAAAGCCTCCATGGTTTTTTCTGTTCTAAACTCCTGGGCAAACCCCATGACTGCGTTTAAAATCACAATGGCAACAATCGCAACAGCTTCCACGGTCTCTCCCATCAGAGCGGACACCACCATGCAGATTAGTAAAATGATGACCATAAAATCTTTAAATTGATTGAGAAAAATAGAAAGAGCCGATGTTTTTTTCTTTCCTTCTAAAACATTGGCTCCGTATTGTTCCAAGCGTGCCTTGGCTTCTTTTTGTGTTAACCCTGTAAACTCTGTCATTTTCTTTGGTACCTCCTTCAGGTGTTTGTACCAAAGTATGCTGCAAGCTATCCGAATATGCCGTTCCACCATCCGGAAATGGTATTTTTTGCTTCTTCCACCAGTTCTACCACTTTTAGCTTAAATTGTACCGGCACCGTATCTTCGTCCGTAGTGGTGATTAAGTCATATTGTTCTGCAGGCAGGGCCTCTTTTAATTTGGCATCTGCCTCCTGGCTGATAACACCGTTTTGAGAATCTGCAAAGCACAGGGGCGGGAACACCACACACCACCAATTTTGTCCTGCTCCTTCTCCCAAGGTAATGCGCAAAGCATTGTAAGTGCCGGCAGGCAGTTCAATATTTTCATACTGTTTGGTCGGAAAGGCATAAGCACCATACTCTGCTGTTGCCACCGGAGCATGTCCGTTTTTCTGCAACACCTCTATGGCTATTTTTTCAATGGCAGGCAGCTCCTGCTTGATAATCTCCACCGAGTCCGCCGTGGAATTGGTCAAATCCAGTTTTCCTGTTAAGTAATCTAAAACCGCATCCCGTACCTCTAATTTCACTTCCTGGTCGATGGCTGCATCGCTGTTTGCAATAATGTGCAAACGAATGAGATTGTCAGAAAGGCTTTGTACCGTCTGTTCTGCATACACTACTGCACCTGCAATACTGATACACAGTGCAATTACCAATGTCATAATGCCTATCTTCCACCATTTTTTCTGTTTCTTGTCAGTCATACCCAATTCCTCCGTTTCTTTCTTTATTTTGAGTATTCTCACAAAAATGGAAGATTATACCCGGTGCATGGCAACGCTTGACAAAAAAGCTTCTTCACTCTATACTAAATGACGAAGAAAGCCCTGTTTTATAGGGCATTTTATTTGTAGGAGAAGCGGTTTTGAGACGATTTTTTAAAGATATTAAGAAATATTTTTCCTATGCCCTCTATTCTGCCAAAGCAGAATTAAAGGCTGAAATTTCCAGCTCCTATTTAAACTGGATTTGGTGGATATTAGAGCCTCTTTCTTTCATGTTTATCTACATGTTTATTTACAGTATTGTTTTTAAAGGTACACAAGACCAACTTCCTCTATTTATTTTCATCGGATTAACCTGTTGGAATTTCTTTAACAAATGTGTGCTTACCAGTGTGAAGCTGGTACAAAACAATACCGCCATTGTTTCCAAAGTTTACTTACCAAAATTTATTTTAGTATTGGAAAAAATGTTGGTAAACGGCTTTAAGATGGTAGTTTCTTTTGCGCTTGCCTTTGTGATGATGCCCTTTTTCGGTGTGACATTTACTTGGAAAATCATATTTTTAGTTCCGTTTTTACTGTTGCTTTTCTTATTTACGTTTGGCTTCTGCTGCTGGCTCATGCATTTCGGCGTATTTGTAGAAGACCTTTCGTATATTGTAAATATTGCGTTGCGCCTTGTTTTTTATGCAACCGGGGTCTTTTATCCCATTGAAAGCAAATTGGATGCGCCGCTTAGTACCATTTTATTAAAGGGCAACCCGGTGGCATTTTTGATTGATGGTTTACGAGATGCTCTTTTATACCAACAACTGCCCGACCTGCTGTTCTGGGGAATTTGGGCGTTGGCAACCTTGGTTATCATTTGGGGCGGCATTAAGATGATTTACCGTTATGAAAACAGTTATGTAAAGGTGATATGATGGAACCTGCAATTACAGTAAAAGAATTATTTATCAATTACAAATATGCAAATAAACGTTCTTTGACCAGTGCACTGAAGTTTTGGAAGAAACAGAAAGAGGAGAAATCTTTCAGTGCAGTACGTGGTATTTCTTTTGAAGTTCCCAAAGGCGGTATTTTAGGCATCATCGGGAAAAATGGCAGTGGCAAGTCCACGCTGCTTCGTGCCATTGCCGGCATTTTTTCTCCGGATAAAGGCTCCATTGAGTTACACGGGCATTCTGTTTCTCTTCTTTCCATCGGTGTTGGCTTCAATAAACAAATGACCGGACGAGAAAACATTTTGCTTTCCGGTTTGTTATTAGGGTTTACCGAAAAAGAAGTGCAAGATAAGATGGATGCCATTATCGAATTTGCAGAGTTAGGTCAATTTATTGACCGGCCGGTAAAAACCTATTCCAGCGGTATGCACTCCAAGCTTTCTTTTTCCATTACTGCTATTTTAGAAACAGATATTATGCTGGTGGATGAAGTGCTTAGTGTAGGTGACGCCAAATTTAAGAAAAAATCTTTCGAAAAGATGAAGGATTTAATTCTGGATCAAAATCGTACGGTGATTATTGTTTCTCACAACATTGATACCCTGAAGCAATTGTGTGACCAGGTAATGTGGCTCCACGAAGGAGAAATCAAAATGATTGGCTCCCCCGGCGATGTATTGCAGAATTATGTGCAATTTATGCAGTGAGCTTCTTTTCTTTTTTCCTGGCCCCTTTTCTTTAACATATATTTTGCAACCAAAGAATGCGTGGCGCTGTAAATCAGAAGAACAGCTTGCCATTTCCCATTGACATTATGAATCAATTTTAGCCGCACAAAGTATTCCGAACGTCCTCTGCGGGTGGTACATTGGGCATTGGAGCATCTCTGCAAAGTCGCAAAGGAAGTGTGGTTCTTTTTTTCACAAACCCAGGACTGATTGTTTACTAATGGTGCCTGACATCTGGGACAGATTAAGGTAAGCTTCCGCCCGGCATCATAAGCAGCACGATGGTTCTTGCACCCACGCACTGTGGTACGGGCCAGGAAATTAGACTGCTTCGGGGGATGCTCTAAAAAATATTGCTTCGTCTGGTCCATTCCCTGCTCCAAATCCATTTTTCCGGCTATCATGCCGGCACAGTAAGCATCGAAAAACGCATTGTGGGCTTCTCCCAAATTTTCCGGAGCCGTCAATTCCAACACATCCATAGCGGTTTTCAACGCAGCCTGATTGGGAGACTGGTCTATTTGAAAGCGGTAAATCATCTGCAAGTCGTACCAATTTTCCATCCAACCCTTTTCAATTTCAAACAAGTCCAGATTCTCTTTTAAGATAAGACGATCATCAAACCCCCAGGAAAACCAGAAAAGTTGGTCGTTACCGGCCCATTCTCGAATTTGGTCAATTGCCTCTGCAAAAGACACGCCTGTTTCCAAAAGGTCCGTTGCAATCCCGGTTAATTGCTGCACATTGGGATTCATGACGCGAAAATACACCGGTTTCACCACTTGCTGAAATCGGTCTACGATATTGCGCTGTGCATCCAGTTTCACAGCACCCATTTGTATAATTTCCCCGGTTAAAGGATAGGGAGGATCTATATTTCCAGGCAAACGGCTTGCCTGATTCCATTCAAAATCAACTACGATATAGTGCATGGCCTTTTGTGTCTTCCGCTACTTTCTTTTGTGTTCTCTCTGCTGATTATTGTATCACATTTTAGGTGTATCGCCAAGGGCTGTGATGGAGGTGTGTCTGCGTTCATCCTCCTAAAATATAAATCATATACGCCATATAAGAGGCCAGCATAATGGCAGCGCCCCATTTAGGCAGTTGTTTTTTGCTGGCCACAAACACCAAAAACAACACAACGGCTGCAATAGAAATAATGCCATCCCACAAAAAATCAGATACAAAAGGAATGCCGCTTGGTGCCACCAGCGCAGCAGTTCCCAATACAAACAAAATATTAAAAATATTGCTTCCGATAATGTTACCGATGGCAATATCATTTTTCCCCTTTTTGGAAGCCATGACAGAAGTCATCAATTCCGGTAAGGAAGTACCGATGGCCACAACGGTAAGGCCGATAACACGCTGTGTTACCCCAAAAGCAGTCGCAATGCTGCTTGCTGCATCCACGGTTAACTGACTGCCAAACACAATACAAACAAGGCCGAGAACAATCATCAAAATCATCTTCCATACCCGGTCCTTTTCCGTCAATTCCGGCACGTCATCTACAGAAGTGTCCTCCCCCTTCTTGGTAAGACGGTATAAGTAAAATAAGAATACCAAAAAGAAAATCCACAAAATGACACCATCCAACCGGGACAGTCCATTGTTTAAAAGGCCTAACAGCAGCAACACAGCAGAAATTACAATGACAAACGGAGATTCATAGCGGAAGGTATTTTTCTTAACAGAAAGAACTCCAATAATACCGGAAAGGCCTAAAATCAATAGCACATTACAAATGTTACTGCCGATAATATTGCCAATAGCAATATCGGCAGAATCTTTAAACGCCGATGCAATGCTTACCGCTGCTTCGGGTGCGCTTGTCCCAAAAGCAACAATGGTAAGTCCAATGACAATCTGAGGCACATGGAGCTTTGCCGCAATTTTAGAAGCCCCTTCTACAAATACATCTGCACCTTTGATTAATAATACAAAACCCACTATCAATAAGGCAATATCCAATAACATGTCTAATATAACCATTTGTTTCCACTCCCCGGGGCAAAAAAAAAGAACACCCCTGTTTTTTTATAAAGGTGTCTTGCTTACCACAATTTATGTGTCCGCCCCAACCGGTTTTACAACGTGATGACGACTGAGGCACGAAGTAGCTACTCCCACTTTAATCAAAATTAGTATAACATACTTTTCCAATAATTAAAATATAGAAATCTCTTTTTCTTGTAAAACAAGTACATTGACACATTAGTAACCTATTTTATGATGTGGCCTAAACAAAAAACATATTTGTGTAAGGAGAGAAAAATTTATGAAAATTGCAGTTACTTATGAAAACAGACAAATTTTTCAGCATTTTGGCAAAAAATAAAACGCAGTACCCCCTTTTTATGGATCGTACTGCGTTTTTTTTAAAACAATCCCACGATTTCTCCGTCATCCAAAATGTCTATGCGCTCTGCAGCAGGTGCTTTGGGAAGTCCGGGCATGGTCATAATGTCGCCGGTGTACGCTACAATAAAACCTGCGCCGGCAGACAGCCGTAAGTCCCGTACGGTAATGGTAAAATTCTCCGGTCTCCCCAATAATGCAGGATTGTCGGAAAAAGAATACTGTGTCTTTGCTACACAAATAGGCAACTTATCATAGCCCAGCCTTTCAATATTCGCCAAGGCTTTTTCTGCAGCGCTTTGGAACACCACGTCTTTTGCACCGTAAATTTCTCTGGCAATGATAGAAATCTTTTCCTTCACAGGCAACGCCACATCATACAGGCAGTGGAAATTTTCCGCACCATCTGCAGTCTCTAACAGTTCCACTAACTTTTCAGCCAATTCTATACCGCCTTGGCCTCCTTCTGCAAATACTTTGGAAACCGCTACCGGTGCGCCGAAAGCCTCGCATTTTTTCACAATATAATCAATTTCTGCATCTGTATCCTTGTAAAAATGATTCAAGGCAACCAACACAGGCACACCATACTTTTGCATATTGGTAATGTGCCGTTCCAGATTGCAGATACCTTTTGCCAAAGCGTCCAGATTCTCTTGGCCCAACTCTGCCTTTGGCACACCGCCGTTATATTTCAATGCACGGACGGTGGCAACAATAACAATGGCAGACGGCCGCAAACCGCCTACACGACACTTAATGTCCAAAAACTTTTCAGCGCCTAAATCCGCACCGAAGCCTGCTTCTGTAATGGTGTAATCTGCCATCTTTAACGCCAGCTTGGTGGCAACGATGCTGTTACAACCGTGGGCAATATTGGCAAAAGGACCGCCGTGCATGAGACATGGGGTATTTTCCAAAGTCTGCACCAAATTGGGTTTCATGGCATCTTTTAACAGCAAGGTCATGGCACCATCCATCTTTAAATCTGCACAGGTAACCGGCTCTCCATCCAGATTATACGCCACAATAATACGGCCCAAACGTTTGCGCAGGTCCTTCAAATCAGAAGCCAGACACAAAATAGCCATCACCTCAGAAGCCACTGTAATCTGGAATCCATCTTCCCTTGGGAATCCGTTGGATTTGCCCCCTAACGCAACAATCACTTGCCGTAGTGCTCTATCATTCATATCCAGGCAACGCTTCCATAAAATCTGCCGTGCATCAATACGTAGCGCATTTCCTTGATGAATATGGTTATCAATGGCAGCGGACAACAAATTATTGGCTGCTGTAATGGCATGCATATCACCGGTAAAATGCAAATTAATATCTTCCATGGGGACAACCTGGGCATACCCGCCACCGGCAGCACCGCCCTTTACTCCCATGACAGGACCCAAAGAGGGTTCTCGCAAAGCAATGATGGCTTTCTTTCCAATCTTGGCCATAGCTTGGCCCAGCCCTACGGTTGTGGTAGTCTTTCCCTCACCGGCAGGGGTAGGGTTAATGGCTGTAACCAGCACAAGTTTCCCATCTTTCCCATGGGCCATGGCTTGTCGGATATAATCATCCGACAACTTTGCTTTATATTTTCCGTAAAATTCCAAAGCGTCCTGGTCAATGCCTAAGGCACCGGCAATTTCACCAATGGGTTTCATTTTTGCATTTTGGGCAATTTGAATGTCTGTTAACATATCATGTGTCCCCTTCCTCATTCATTTTTCTACAAGCTTTTCTGATTACTCTTATCATAAAGAAAAACAATAAAAACAGCAATAGGAGAATTAGGAAAATCCAACGATTGACAAAGAATTTTCATCTCCCGCTTGGCCTGCTTCCGTTGCAGAAACATTGGTAATAATAACAGAAGCCAGCATTACTACCACCAGTAGCAAAGCAATGGCAATTTGAATGCCGCGTATAATTTTTTCTTTCATCGGTTGCTTCATAGGCTTTCTTTTCTCCTGCATTTCTTTGGAAAGAACAACTGCAAATCTGCCGTTTTGCGCTGATTTGCAGTCTTCTTTTTCATATGAAATTACAATCATTTATGCGTTTTCTTCCGGTGCAGCTCCAGATTCTTCTGTCGCCGCCTCTTCTGTGGCTGTTTCTTCGCCTTCTGCTGTGTCTTCAACAGCTTCCTCTTCTTCCTCTACATGCTCCGTCTTGGCAACACTGACAACTTCGCCGCCTTCGCCTACGCCCATAAGGGTAACGCCCTTGGTGGCACGTCCAATAATACTGATTTCTTTTGCTGCGATACGAATAATGGTGCCGTCTTTGGTAATGAGCATCACATCGTCATCATCCGTTACCATCATCATACCGGCTACGCAACCTGTCTTATCGGAAATTCGGTAGGTCAAAATACCCTTACCGCCTCTGTTTTGAATCTTATATTCGTCAATGGAAGTACGTTTGCCAAACCCTTTTTCGGTCACAACCAGCAAAGTGCTGTCATCTTTGCAAAGATCCATACCAATGACATAGTCGCCTTCTCGCAAATCAATACCACGAACACCTTGAGAAACTCTACCGGTTGCTCGGACATCTGACTGGTCAAATCGGATGGAATACCCGTCTTTCGTACCCAGTACCACAGTGGTATTTTCATCTGCCAGACCCACATGGATCATTTCATCTTCTTCTCTCAAAATAGCCGCAATCAAACCGCCCTTACGGATGTTATGATACTCTGCCAAAGAGGTCTTCTTTACCAGACCTTCCTTGGTTGCCATAATGAGGAATTTATCATCCGTCATTTCTTCTTCCGCCAGCGGAATAATCGTAGCTACTTTTTCACCCGGTAACAACTGCAACAGGTTGACAATGGCGGTTCCTTTTGCCTGACGGCTTGCTTCCGGAATTTCGTAGCCCTTTAATTTAAATACACGGCCATGGTTGGTAAAGAACAGCAGATAGTTATGGGAGGATGTAATAAACAGATGCTCCACAAAATCTTCTTCCCTGGTAGAAAGTCCCTTAATGCCCTTACCGCCTCTGCGCTGGGATTTATAGGTGTCAGAAGGCATTCTCTTCACATAACCAAAGTGGGTCAGTGTCACAGCAATTTGCTGTTCATGAATCAAATCGTCAATATCGATTTCGCCTTCGTCCACTACAAAGCGGGTTCTTCTGTCGTCGCCGTACTTGTCAGAGATTACTTTTAACTCGTCCTTAATAATGCACAACAGCAATGTTTCATCTGCCAAGACCGCCTTAAAGTACGCAATCTTTTCCTGCAATTCGTTATATTCGTTCTGAATCTTTTCCCGTTCCAAACCGGTCAAACGACCCAAACGCATGTCCACAATGTACTGTGCCTGTTTGTCAGTAAAGTTGAACGCTTCCATCAAGCCTTGCTTTGCTAATTCTTCCGTCCGGGAAGAACGGATAATCCGAATCACTTCGTCCAAGTGATCCAAAGCAATGAGGCAGCCCTCCAACAAATGGGCTCTGGCTTCTGCCTTATCCAAATCAAACTTGGTTCTGCGGCGTACCACGTCTTTTTGATGGGCGATATAGTGGTCAATCATTTCCTTCAAGTTTACCTGCTTCGGCTCATATTTATGATCCGGGGTTTCTACGATTGCCACCATGTTTACATTAAATGCATCCTGCAACTGGGTATTCTTATATAGCTGATTGAGCACCACATTGGCATTGGCATCTTTTTTCAAATCGATAACAATACGGATACCTTCTTTGCCGTATTCGTCGCTCAAATCTGCGATACCATCAATACGCTTGTCCTTGGCCAACTCGGCAATCTTTTCCACCAATCCGGCATTATTGACCTGATACGGCAACTCGGTAATGACAATTCTCTGTCTGCCGTTTGCCAGCTGTTCAATGTTGGCTTCCCCTCTTACCACAATACGTCCGCGGCCGGTGCGATAAGCCTCCCGAATACCCTGACGGCCTACAATGTTAGCCGCTGTCGGGAAATCAGGGCCTTTAATAAACTGCATAATATCGTCAATGGATGCATCCGGATTATCGATTACATAATTAACGCCATCGATGACTTCCCGCAAATTGTGAGGGGGAATGTTGGTTGCCATAGCAACCGCAATACCCATAGAACCATTTACCAGCAAATTGGGAAATCTTGCGGGCAATACCACAGGTTCATCATAACGTTCGTCAAAGTTTGGTTTGAAATCAACGGTATTCTTCTTAATATCCGCCAATAATTCCATAGAAATCTTGGCCAGTTTGGACTCCGTATAACGGTAAGCAGCAGGGGCATCGCCGTCTCTGGAGCCGAAGTTACCATGACCGTCTACAGTAGGATACCGCATGGAGAAATCCTGTGCCATACGCACCAAAGAGTCATATACGGCAGCATCACCGTGGGGGTGATACTTACCCAGCACATCCCCGACAGTAGAAGCACATTTTACATATTTCTTGTCCGGGGTAATGCCCTGTTCAAACATGGAATACAATATTCTTCTGTGTACCGGCTTTAAGCCGTCACGAATATCCGGCAACGCACGGTCAATAATAACGCTCATAGAATATTCAATGAAAGCCCGTTTCATTTCATAAGAAATATCTACAGGTTTTACAATGGAAACATTATTGTTTTCGTTTACTACTTCGCTCATAATCAGCCTCTTTTCTACGTTTTTACTGGCAAGACCTTATCCTCTGTATTATAGCAGATTTTATTGATTTTGACTAGTTTTTCCGCTGTTTTCTCTGGGGTTTTTTACCACAATTTCAAAGAGGAACAATGCAACGGCAAAAACAACCAATGTAATGAGGAGCAAGGCATTGTCGCTCATTTCCAAAAGCGTTTGGGTAATCCCCCATTCCTCGTGTCGGAGAATACCGTACAACCCGATAGAAAAGGCATTAAACCCAATATGTGCCAGTACACTGGGCCAAACAGACTTGGTATAATAGCGCATGAGCCCAAAGAGCAGGCCCAATGCAGATGCATAAATAAACTGCTGCAAATTCATGTGAAAGGCGCCAAACAAAAGTGCCTGGACCACAATGACATAAATGTGACTGCGCCGTTTTGTTTTTTTCAATCTTTCCTCCAGCGCCTGTTGGCGAAGTTCTCCATCTTCTCTGTTCAGGATATCCGGTTTCATTTCTTCATAGGCCTCTTGCAAACCGGTGGTCCATTTCGTTACAAGGCTTTCGACTTGAGAATACACAAATCCACGGAAGGTGAGTTCTTCTATAAGTGGTGCACAAATAGCCGTAGAGAAAAATAAAACCCAATACGGTGTCGTTTCAAAAACCGCTTCTATGACCGCATTGGTTTCCTGAGACAGGTTACTTAAAAATGTATACGATACAATATAGGACACCGGGAAATAAACTGCCAGGCCGATAATAAGACTTAAAAAGCTGGGCACCGCCGGAAAGCGTTTTACCATCAGAGATTCTGTCATGGGTTTCTTTTGTATTTTGCTGAAAATAAAAAGACCTATCAACACAATGGGAACAGCCAGAATGGTGCCATATCCGGAGGTGCCATAGCCGTATCGATTGATGTATCCTTCCGATTCCAGCGCCACTTCACCGTTATAAAGAACCTGTCCGGTCAAGTCATAGGTCAAAATGCCGTTTTCTATATCCTGCATGGCAAAATATGATGATACAAGCGCTTGCCCTGTCACCAACGCCGTATAATGCAGCAGCATGGCCAAAGCCACCCACATAAACAATTTCAATCCATCTTTCCTTTCCTGCGTCATCAATGTCGTTTCCTCCTAAAGGTTAATGTTATTATTTTACTACAAATAGCAAAGTTTGTAAAAGGGCCCGTGGATAGTGACAGTGTCAAGTTGTTGCATTTTCTTTTTCATGATTTTTCTGTACAATTTTCTTGTGTTTGCCGACCGGTGTGACTGGTGATGCTTCGTTAACTTCAAATTGATATTTTTTAAGGAATTTGTAGTTAAAAAT
>CAYMRI010000042.1:7631-13422 GCA_964392835.1 uncultured Eubacteriales bacterium | reverse complement strand
TACGCACGGTGGTGTGAGAGGTCGGAGGAATTAAATTCCTCCTCCTACTCGATTAAAAATCGGAAATTTGCAGTACACAATTGACTGGCGTCGCCGTTCCGTGCTATACTTTAACAGCAATTAGTTAGAAAACTAACTAATTGGCAAGCATTATAGAAGGAGGAAGAAAATGCAGCAGGAAAGACCTATCCCAATGTCTATCTATGTGAATGAGGTTTCTAAACTTTTCTTTGATCGCATGCATCAAGAGTTGGAAGCCATCGGTGTGAAAAAAGGCTATCATCAAATTTTGATGCACCTATCCAGAAAGGATGGAAAAAACCAATTGGAACTGACCAAAGATACCCATTTTCGGGCATCCACCATTAGCGTTGCTTTACAAAAAATGGAGAAAGAAGGGTTGGTAGAGCGAAAAGCAGATGCCAAAGACGCACGACAAATCAATGTTTTTCTCACGGAAAAAGGAAGATTATTAGATGAAAAGGTGCGGGAAAAATTCGGCGAAATGGAGCAAATGTTGCTGCGGGATTTTTCAAAGGAAGAAGAAGAAACGCTAAAAACATTATTAATAAAAATGAGGAACAATATATATGAAACAACTACTTAAATATTTAAAACCCTATTGGTTCATGGCACTTTTGGCACCTGTTTTTATGATTGGGGAAGTGTCCATGGATTTGTTGCAACCGGCCCTCATGTCCAAAATTGTGGATGAGGGTGTTTTGGGCAACAGCATGGAAGTAATTTTAAAAACAGGCTTGTCCATGCTGGGATTACTGGCTTTAGGAGGACTGTTTGGCATTTTATCCAATGCCATTGGCTCTATGGCGGCACAGAATTTCGGCAACGATTTGCGGAAGGCTACCTTTGAAAAGGTGATGCACCTGTCCATTCAACAGACGGATAAATTTACCACCGGCTCGTTAGTAACTCGGTTGACTAACGATATTACAGCGGTGCAGGAATTTGTGACCTCTGCCATGATTCGTCTGGTACGTGTGCCCATGCAATTTATCGGAGGCATTTTTATGATATTAACCTTGGGAAAACAGTTTGGATTAATTCTGGCAGTAACGCTACCCATTCAAATGGTGTTGGTATTTTGGCTCATTCGAAAAGCAGGTCCTATTTTCAGCGTGGTACAGAAAAAGTTGGATAAAGTAAATTCTGTCGTACAGGAAAATGTATCCGGCGCCCGTGTGGTAAAAGCATATGTACAGGAAGAACACGAAAAAGAACGGTTCGACAAAGCGAATACAGCGTTAAAGGAAAGCACTTTAAAGGTGCAAAAACTTATGGCAATTTTAAATCCGTTATTAATGATTATTATGAATGCTACGGTAATTGCTGTAATTTATATCGGCGGCTGGCAGGCACAGGCAGGCCAGATGCAAGTGGGCAGTATCATGGCCGCCATTACCTATGCAACACAAATACTCATGTCCGTCATGATGCTTTCCATGCTGTTCCAGTCTATTACCAGAGCACTGGCCTCTGCCCAAAGAATTCAAGAAGTGTTAAATACAGAGCCGGCCATTGACGACGGTTCCGTTGCAGAAACATCAGCAATCTCCCCAAAAGGCAGTGTTACATTCCGCAATGTGAGTTTTTGCTATCCGGGGTTTGAAGGAAAGATGGTGTTGAAAAATATTGATTTAGAGATTCTTCCAGGTGAAACGGTGGCGATTTTAGCGGCTACCGGTCAAGGAAAAACATCTTTGGTAAATTTGGTACCTCGTTTTTATGATGCCACAGAAGGGGAAGTACTGGTAGATGGTGTCAATGTGAAAGACTATGCTTTGGAGGAGCTTAGACAAAAAATAGGATTCGTACTGCAAAAGAGCGAGCTTTTTTCCGGTACCATTGGAGAAAATATTAGATGGGGATGTGAAAATGCCACAACCGAGGAGATGGTTCGAGCAGCTTCCATTGCACAGGCAGATGATTTTATTCAAGGCTTCCAAAAGGGATATGACACAATAATAGGAGAAAAAGGCGCTTCCTTATCTGGTGGGCAAAAGCAAAGACTTTCTATCGCAAGAGCGATTCTAAAGAACCCCGAGATTTTGATTTTTGACGACAGCACCTCAGCGTTGGATACGGGAACGGATGCCAGGTTGCGTATGGCGTTGCGAGAACATTTGGGGGATACGACTGTAATTATGATTGCACAGCGTGTGGCCAGTGTTATGACCGCAGACAGAATTCTAGTACTGGAAAACGGAGAAATTGCAGCTTGCGGCAATCACCAAGAGCTACTTGCAAACAGTAGTATTTATCAAGATATTTATTACTCTCAAATTAAACAAGGAGGTGACGCAAATGGCTAAACCTACAGAAGCTCCCATTGTAAATGTTGGAAGAGGACCGGGAAGACCCGGCGGTGGACCCGGTGGACCGGGCGGCCCTATGCAACAACGTATGCACGCGGAAAAGCCTCAAAATATGATGAACACTTTAAAGCGGTTGTTCCGTTATATTGGAAAGAGCAAATATTTTTTAATTTCCTTGTTAATGATTATGCTGTTCTCCACCGGACTTACCATTGTGGCTCCTTTGTTGCAGGGAGAAGCCATAGATACTATAAAAGTAGATGCAGATGGGGGTGTTTCCTTGGATGCACAGGCCTTGTTGTACTGGCTGTTGCTACTTGGTATTGTGTATGCGGTTTCTGCATTGTTAGCCTATTTTCAAGGATTGCTGGCAGCGTACCTCTCCCAAAATACGGTACAAACCATGCGACGGGATTTATTTGCTAAGATTGAAAAATTGCCAATCAGCTATATGGATTCCCATCCACACGGAGATATTATGAGCCGTATGACAAATGATGTGGAAAATGTATCTAATACCATTTCACAATCCATTGCATCTTTGTTTTCCGGCGTGCTGACCTTGGTGGGTGTGTTTGTTATTATGCTGACCAAGAGTTGGATTCTTACCCTGGTAAGTCTTGCCACAATTCCGTTAACACTTCTTGTCAGCGGTCAGTTAGCAAAACATATGCGGAAATATTTTGTGAAACAACAGACCCTTTTAGGGGAACTCAACGGCCATGTAGAAGAAATGGTGACCGGGTATAAAACGGTGGTGGCTTACGGCAAAGAACAGGATTCCGTAAAGGCGTTTTCGGACATCAGCGATAATTTAAAAAATTGCGGTATTAAAGCACAGGTAATGGGGAGTTTGATGGGCCCTTGCATGAATTTTATCGGTAACTTGGGCTTTCTGCTCATTGCAGCAGCAGGGGGCTTGCTTGCCTGGGAAGGTGTTATTACTATAGGTGTGATTCAGGTGTTTTTGAACTACTCTAAACAATTTACCCGGCCTATCAATGAACTTGCCAACCAGTATACCCAAATTATGACGGCATTGGCCGGCGCAGAACGTGTTTTTGCCATTATGGATTCGGAGCCGGAAGTGGACACAGGTACGTATCCTTTGGAAATTGAGAACATCCGTGGTAATATTGATTTTAAAAATATTGATTTTTCCTATGTGCCCGGAGAGCCGGTGTTGAAAAATTTCCGGTTGTGGGTAAAGCCGGGGCAGAAGATTGCCATCGTCGGCGCCACCGGTTCTGGAAAAACAACAGTGGTCAATTTATTGACTCGCTTTTATGAAGTGGATGCGGGGTGTATTACGTTAGATGATGTAGATATTCGAGACATTCCGAAAGATACCTTGCGAAAGGCCATAGCCATTGTATTGCAAGATACGGTGCTTTTTTCTGATACGGTTGCCAATAACATTCGTTACGGCAATCCGGAGGCTTCCATGGAAGATGTGAAACGGGCTGCTAAAATTGCCAAGGCAGACCAGTTTATTGAACGGTTGGCGGATGGCTATGATACCATGCTTAGTGAGTCCGGAGGGAATTTGAGTCAGGGACAGCGACAACTTTTGACCATTGCCAGAGCGGTGTTGGCGGACCCCAAAATTTTGATTTTAGATGAAGCAACTTCCAGTGTGGATACCAGAACGGAGATGCAGATTCAGGAAGCCATGATTGCTTTGATGAAAAACCGTACCAGCTTAATTATTGCCCACAGACTTTCTACCATACGGGATGCAGACAAGATTGTGGTCATTGATGATGGACAGGTAAGGGAAGCCGGGAATCATGAAGAACTGTTGACACAAAAGGGTTGTTACTATCGTCTGTACCAAAATCAGTTCGCCGGTCTGAAAACATAGTCCTTGACATGAAAAATAAAAAGGAATAGAATAAGATTCGTACAAGTCTTTTTATGTTGCTACAAATTGTAGTTGCGACTTCCATAGGCCACAAGTTCTTGTGGCAGGAGCAGCGAAATGAAGTAATATTGAAAATAAGAACATTGAAATTTGGAGTTTGAAAATTAAATGATAGGAGGTGTTTCGTATCGATGGACACAGTTAGTGTAATTGTCGGCGCAGCCGTTGGATTGGTCGTCGGCGCAATTGTATGTGGATTGATTGTTTCTAAGATAATGTTCCAAAAGGGCGTTGAGCATAGAAAGAAGATTGCCGAAGCGGAAATCGGAAGTGCGGAAGAAGAAAAAGCGCGCATCTTGGCAGAGTCTGTAAAGTTAGGCGAAGGCAAGAAACGAGAAGCGCTATTAGCAGCGAAAGAAGAAATTCACAAAAGCAGAATGGAACTGGACCGTGAAATGAGAGATAGACGGGCCGAGTTACAAAGAACAGAAAGAAAGTTAACACAAAAAGAAGAAACCTTAGAACGTAAGATGGAAACATTGGAAGCCAAAGAAGCGGCAGCGGAAGAAAGAGCAAAAGAGTTGCAGCAGAAGCAGGCAGAATGTGAAGAGGTGAAACAGCAACAAATTAAAGAACTGGAAAAAATAGCGGGTCTAACCAGTGAAGATGCAAGACAGTATTTGCTGAATATTTTTGAAAATGAAATCAGACATGATTCAGCAATTATGTTGAAAGAACACGAAGCAAGAACCAAAGAGGAAGCAGATAAGAAGGCAAAGGAAATTATTTCTACCGCAATTCAAAAATGTGCGGCAGACCATGCTTCTGAAACCACAGTTTCCGTGGTTGTTCTTCCCAACGAAGAAATGAAGGGTAGAATTATTGGTAGAGAGGGTAGAAATATCAGAACGCTGGAGACGTTAACCGGAATTGACTTGATTATTGACGACACACCGGAAGCAGTAATTATTTCCGGCTTTGATCCCATTCGTAGAGAAATTGCTCGGATTGCATTGGAAAAGCTTATCGTAGATGGGCGTATCCATCCCGCCAGAATTGAAGAAATGGTGGAAAAGGCAAAGAAAGAAGTGGATAATACCATTCGTCAGGAAGGTGAAAATGCTTCTTTTGAAACGGGTGTACATGGATTAAACCAAGAAGTAATCAAACTTTTGGGTCGTTTGAAGTATCGTACCAGTTATGGACAGAATGTTTTAAATCACTCCATCGAAGTGGCGCATTTAGCAGGGATTATGGCAGCAGAATTAGGGGAAGATGTTACCCTGGCAAAGCGTGCCGGCTTGCTGCATGATATCGGGAAATCTATTGACCATGAAGTAGAAGGTTCCCATATTATGATTGGTGCGGATATTTGTAGAAAGTATAAAGAATCTGCAACCGTAGTTAATGCGGTAGAGGCCCACCATGGAGATACCGAAGCGCAAACCATTATTGCAGTATTGGTACAGGCAGCAGATGCTATTTCTGCAGCAAGACCGGGGGCAAGAAGGGAAACTTTGGAATCCTACATTAAACGTTTGGAGAAGCTGGAACAAATCGTAAATTCTTTCAACGGAATTGACAAGTGTTATGC
>CAYMRI010000042.1:0-7621 GCA_964392835.1 uncultured Eubacteriales bacterium | reverse complement strand
GGTAGAGAAGTGCGCGTCATGGTAAAACCGGAAGATGTGAATGATGAAGAAATGATTCTGAAATCAAGAGAAATTTGTAAGCAAATAGAAGCAGAAATGGATTATCCGGGACAAATTAAAGTAACGGTAATTCGTGAAACAAGAACCGTTGATTTTGCGAAGTAAGATTTGTATTGTATATGGCGTACCGCAAGGTACGCCATACTTTTTGAAAGGATGAAACGATGAAAGTATTATTTGTTGGGGATGTTTGTGGCAGCGTGGGCGTTCGTACCTGTAAGGCTGCGATTGAACAACTGACCAAAGCAGAAGGGCATGTGTTTGATTTCATTGTGGTAAACGGCGAAAATGCAGCAGGCGGCTTGGGGATAACCTATCCCTTGGCCAAAGAGTTTTTCCAAATGGGGGTAGATGCCATTACCTTGGGAAACCATACCTGGAGCCGCAAGGAAATCTTGAATTTTATTGAGGACGAGCGTAGAATGGTGCGCCCTGCCAATTATCCTGCTGCAGTGCCCGGACAAGGGTCTTTGGTACTTTCCAAAAACGGCAAGAAGCTGGGTGTCATTAATGTGCTGGGGCTGGTGTACATGGACCCCAACGATTGTCCTTTTATGGCCTGTGACAGAGAATTGGTGGAAATTAAAAAGCAGACCCGTGCAGTGCTGGTAGACATACATGCAGAAGCCACTTCGGAAAAATGTGCATTGGCTTGGTATTTGGACGGTCGGGTTTCGGCTGTTATCGGCACCCATACCCATGTGCAGACAGCGGATGAACGGATTTTAGATTGCGGCACGGGTTTCTTGTCCGATGCGGGTATGACAGGTCCTTACGAAGGGGTAATCGGCATGGACAGGGAATCTGTGTTAAAGAAGTTTACCCTGCATATTCCGGAACGCTTTGAGACCGCAAAGGGGCGTACTCACTTTAACGGAGTCATTTTGGAAATTGATGAAACCAACGGCAAATGTACCAAAATAGAGCGGGTACAAAAATTGGATTTGCCTGTTGGGAAATAAAGGAAGGGAACGGGAAATAAAGAATACCTGTCTATAAAATTTTATAGGAGGTATATTTATGGATGTTTTAAAAGTTTCAGCAAGATCTAACCCTAATTCTGTGGCGGGTGCTTTGGCCGGTGTGGTGAGAGAACTGGGTACCGCAGAAATTCAAGCAATTGGTGCAGGAGCGCTGAATCAAGCGGTGAAAGCAGTTGCTATTTCAAGAGGGTTTTTGGCACCTTCCGGCATTGAGCTGGTGTGCATTCCGGCATTTACGGATATTATGATTGAGGGCGAGGACCGTACAGCCATTAAGCTGCTGGTAGAACCGCGACGGGCAATCAGTTAAATCGGTTAGTAGAACATAGGGAAAGGCCACAGGTTGTGATGGTGCAATCTGTGGTTTTTTTGTTTGCAGACAGCTGTGGGGAAGCATGCAAGGGTTGGCAAGTACTACAAATTAGTAATTTTTAGAACATTTGTAGTACGCATCATCATTTGTACTACAAAATGGCGCTTCAAGGATAAAATGTAGTACAAAACTGCGAATTCTGTTGCAAATGCAACAAAGTGTACTACAAATGCTGAAAAAGCGGCTGGAAAGTAGTACAAACCTCATTTTGTACTACTTTAAATTCATTGTAGTACGCAAAAGGCGCTGGTGACAGTCCGGGGCCTTTTGCTGCTTTATAATTTTTTCACAGGTCGTAATACCTGATAGCCTCTGCCATTCCACATGTGTCGATAATCTCCCGCTTAACATTTGCATAGGCTTCGTTGGTTGCTTCCTCAAACATTTCTCAAAACTTTTCATAACAACCGGGCAGTATGCTATGTTTGCAAGCTGAGAGAAGGAGAATCTTCTCATACAAATAAAAAACAAAATGTAAAGGAGATTGAGACAATGGGGAATTTTTTGAAAAATGCATTTCAAGACATGAAGGAAAGTGCAAAGGCACGAATTGCTGAGGCACAGGCACGGTTTGACGCAGCACAAGGAAAGAAATAAGAAAACAGAGGGAGCGAAGCGCACGGGAATGCATTCCTGTGCCCTTTATTTTTCTTTGCCCTCATTGCGATTGTATGGCTTTTATGATACAATACCCAGTTGAACGAAATGATAAGGGAGCTGTCGTATGAGTAAAGAGAAAAATTATATTGTACCTTCCATTCCGCAAGGGATGATTGAATTATTACCAAAAGAAGAAATTTTATTTGAAAAGATGTTACGTACCATTCGTGACACCTATGAATTGTTTGGCTTTATTCCGGTAGATACCCCGGTAATGGAAAAAGCAGAAATCTTGTTGGCGAAAAGCGGTGGGGATACGGAAAAACAAATTTACCGTTTTACAAAGGGAGACAATGAACTGGCTCTGCGCTTTGATTTGACAGTGCCTTTGGCACGCTTCGTGGCACAGCACCAGAATGAGCTGTGTTTCCCGTTCCGCCGTTATCATATCGGTAAGGTGTACCGTGGAGAACGTCCCCAAAAAGGTCGGTTCCGCGAATTCTATCAATGTGATATTGATATTATCGGCAATGAAACCTTAAGTATTCTGAATGATGCCGAAATCCCAAGCATTATCTATCAGACATTTAAACGCTTGGGATTTGATAACTTTACCATTCGTATGAACAACCGGAAAATTTTGAATGGCTTGTTTGCGGCATTGCAAATTGAGAATAAAGTAGAAGTCATGCGTTTGGTGGACAAGATTGACAAAATAGGGGTGCCGGCATTGAAAGAATGTTTAAAAGAAGCCGGCGTAACGGAAGAAGCAGTGGATGTATTGTTGAAAATTATTACCTTTAAAGGGGATGATGCATCTGTTTTGGAAAATTTGGAAACATTAGGCATTGAAGACGAAGTGTTTTTGCAGGGAATTGCAGAAATGAAAGAGGTACTGGGCTATATTGCAAGCTTTGGGGTGCCGGCTGAAAACTATAGAGTGGATTTGACCATTGCCAGAGGGTTGGACTACTATACCGGTACGGTATATGAAACCATTTTAAATGACTATCCGGAAATCGGCAGCGTTTGCTCCGGCGGGCGGTATGATAATCTGGCGCAGAATTATACAGATAAGAAGCTGCCGGGTGTGGGCATTTCCATCGGCCTTTCTCGTTTGTTCTATCAGTTGACCACAGGACATATTATTTCCACAGACGGTCCGGCAACCACCACAGAACTATTGGTAATTCCTATGAATGACAGCCGGGATTATGCTCTGGGTGTAGCAACAAAAATGCGGGAGCAGGGGGTACGCACCGAGCTTTATTTAAATGATGGAAAAATGGGCAAGAAAATGAGCTATGCAGATAAACTGGGTATTCCTTATGTCGTTGTTATCGGCGAAACAGAACGGGAAACCGGCAAATTTATGCTAAAGAAAATGGCTACCGGCGAACAAACAGAAGTGACGATAGATACATTGGCGGAGGTTATCCATGGCTAATTTGAATTTGGAACAGGAAATTTTAAGAAGAAAGACCTTTGCCATTATTTCTCACCCAGACGCCGGTAAGACGACTATGACGGAAAAACTGTTGCTATACGGAGGGGAACTGCGGGAAGCGGGTTCTGTCAAGGCGAGAAAAGCAGGAAAGCACGCAGTGTCCGACTGGATGGATATTGAAAAACAAAGAGGTATTTCTGTTACCTCCAGTGTACTGCAATTTGAATATAATGGCAATTTTATTAACATTTTAGATACCCCGGGGCACCAGGACTTCTCGGAAGATACCTACCGTACCCTGGTAGCAGCGGATAGTGTTGTCATGTTAATTGACGGTGCAAAAGGGGTGGAGGCACAGACCATTAAGCTGTTCCATGTATGTAAAATGCGTGGAATTCCTATTTTTACTTTCGTTAACAAAATGGACCGTGCTGCCAAGAATCCATTTGAATTGATGGAAGAAATTGAAAATGTACTTGGTATTCGCTCCTGCCCCATGAACTGGCCCATCGGGACCGACGGGGATTTTAAAGGGGTGTATGACAGAAAAGAAAACAAGATACTCATGTTTAACGGCGGAAATCACGGTACTACGGAAGTAGAATCTGTAGTGGGGGAAATTGACGACCCGGTATTTGCAGATTTGCTGGGAGACCATTACCACGACCGCTTAAAAGAAGAAATCGAACTGTTGGATATGGCAGGAGACCCCTTTGATTTTGAATTGGTGCAAAAAGGGGAATTGACCCCCATGTACTTTGGCAGTGCCATGACAAACTTCGGTGTAGAACCGTTTTTACAATCTTTCCTGGAAATGGCACCGGCACCATCTCCCAGAACGTCTAATATTGGAGAGATTGAGCCGACCACAGGGGAATTTACAGGATTTGTGTTTAAAATACAGGCGAATATGAATAAGGCCCATAGAGATAGATTGGCATTTGTTCGTATTTGTTCCGGTAAATTCACAAAAGGAATGGAAGTAAACCATGTGCGGGAAGGTAAGAAGATTCGTCTGGCCCAGCCTACGCAAATGATGGCACAGGAAAGAACTATCGTGGAGGAAGCCTATGCAGGGGATATTGTAGGCTTGTTTGATCCGGGTATTTTTAAATTGGGAGATACGTTGACGGAAAAACGAAATAATATTAGATACGAAGGCATACCAGTGTTCCCGGCAGAACATTTTGCAAAGATTTCTCCCAGGGATTCCATGAAACGGAAGCAGTTTCAAAAAGGAATTGTACAGCTGGCAGAAGAGGGGACCATTCAGGTATTTAAGCAGGTGGATTATAGTTCGGAAACAGTCATTGTGGGCGCAGTAGGTGTTCTGCAGTTTGAAGTATTAGAGCATAGATTGTCTTCAGAATACGGCGTGGAAATCCGCATACAGATGTTGCCCCATAAAATGGCACGCTGGATTGTGAATGTGGGTTTGGAACTGGATACATTGCAACTAACCAGTACCACCATTAAAGCCACAGATAGGGAAGACAGACCTGTTCTCATTACAGAAAATGAATGGGCGATGAACTGGGCCTTGGATAAGAATAAAGGTTTGGAGCTTCGAGATATTCATGGTGAAAAAGATTAATGACATCAATCAGTTTTTGACAAAAGATATGGCCCTGCAGCTGGTAGAAGCTGCAGAGGCTTTGCATGAAGCACAGTATAGAACACTTTTACCTATGCTTACCAATGATAAAGCAAGGACACAGTTGGTTTGCGTTGCGGGTCCGTCTTCTTCCGGAAAAACTATTTTTACAAATAGATTAAAAAAAATGTTGGAACAGCAGGGATTTCAGTCTTTGGTGCTTTCTATGGATAACTATTTTCATGACAAAGAGAATTTAAAGCCGGATGCTTTTGGTAAATATGATTTTGAGGCTGTAGATGTGGTAAATGTCACTTTGTTTCGTCAGCAGTTGCGGGCTTTATTGGATGGGCAGGCGGTTATACTGCCACGATATAACTTTCATACCGGGAAAAAAGAATACGACACCCAACCTACTTTACTGCCGCAAGAGGGCATTGTATTTGTAGAGGGGATTCACGCCTTGAATTACGAAGATGTGTTTGGCGCAGAATGGGAAAAAGGGCATTTCGGTATTTATATTGCGACAGGAGATACTTATGAAACAGAAACCGGAGAAAAGATAGAACCCCATCTGGTGCGTATGATTCGCCGCATGGTCAGAGATGCCCATTATCGGAATTGTAATATGATGGGGACTTTGGCTATGTGGGATTCTGTCAGAACGGGAGAGCAACGGTGGATTCTGCCTTATGCCAAAAATGCGGATTATCGGTTCAATTCCTCTCTTGATTATGAATTGTGTGTGTTAAAGCCATTTTTTATGGCGCAGCTTGCAGCGTTGTCAGAGCAGGAAAAAGAGCAGATAGGGGCTTATTTAGACAAAAAAATACTTGAGGCCTTCCTTGCACTTCCTGCGCAAGTGGTACCTCAAGTATCTATTTTGAATGAATTTATACCCCGAATTTCTTGATTTCCTCTAATAAACTGTCACAATCATCAGAATAGATATTTGCAACAATTGGCTTTGCTAAATCGAGACTGAAAATACCCATAATGGACTTAGCATCTACGATGTATCTGCCGGAAACAAGATCTACATCATACTCACACTTATTCATGATGTTTACAAATTCTTTCACGTCCGCAATCGAACGAAGCAAAATGTTAGTTGTTCTCATTTAAGTAGCCTCCTTTATTTTTTGTTACAGCTATGATATACTTTTCCGGAAAAATCGTCAAGGAGATATTTGCGTTTTTATGAAGAAGATTGCCTCTTATACGCTGGGTTGTAAAGTGAATCAATATGAAACAGAAGCTTTGGTGGGAAGTCTTTCTGCACTGGGATATGAAGTGGTGGATTATTCTCAGTATGCAGATGTGTATTTGATAAATACTTGCACGGTCACCAGTTTGGCTGACCGGAAGTGCAGGCAGGTAATTCGAAAAGCGAAGAAGCAAAATCCGGACGCCATTGTGGTGGCAATGGGTTGTTATGCCCAAGTGGCCTCGGCGGAAGTTGCTGCTATAGAAGATGTGAATATTGTGATTGGAACCCATGACAGAAACCAGTTACCCGCTTTGTTGGCATCACCGGAACTGACAAAAGATACCAAATGGATTCGGGTAGGAAACATCATGCAGGTACGTGAATTTGAAGAACTGGGCATTGAAACCTATACGGAGCATACCAGAGCGTTTTTGAAAATACAGGATGGATGTAACCGATTTTGCTCCTATTGCATTATTCCTTTTGCCAGGGGGCCGGTAAGAAGCAGAGCCCCGCAGAAAGTGCTTTCTGAAATTCAAACACTGACGGAAAAAGGGTATCGGGAATTTGTGCTGACCGGGATTCATCTGGCTTCTTATGGGGCAGAATTGGAAGATATGGATTTGGTAAAAATCATAGAGGAAATCGCCGCAATCCCCGGTGTGGAACGGATTCGACTGGGGTCTATTGAACCTATGACCATTACGCCTCGTTTTTTGGAACTGGTTCGCAGGACGCCGAAACTATGCCCCCACTATCATATTTCCTTACAAAGCGGTTGTGATACGGTTTTAAAACGCATGAACCGTAAATATACCACGGAGAAATACTATGCAGGCTGTCAGGCGTTAAAAGAAATTTTGCCGGATGTGTCCTTTACAACAGATATTATTGTAGGTTTTCCGGGAGAAACAGAAGAAGAATTTCTGCAGACTCTTGCTTTTGCAGAAAAAGTAGGGTTCTCCAAAATTCATGTTTTTCCATACTCTCCACGGAAGGGAACTGTGGCGGCAAAGATGGAAAACCAAGTGGAACCATCTGTCAAAGAAGAGCGTACAAAAAGGTTAATTGCCAAATCCGATGCCTTGGGCAGAGAATATGCGAAAAAAATGATTGGGAAGCAATTGCAGGTGCTTATCGAGAGAAAAACGGCAGATGGTCTTTATTATGAAGGGTATGCAGAAAATTATGCCCGGGTTTATTGCCCGGTGGAAGCGAATATGCCGGATGTGTGCGGCAAGGTGTGTTGCATAACTGTGAACAATATTTTTCCTGAAAAACAGCAAGAAGGTTTGCTGGGAGTTTTGCATTTATAGGAAAGAATGGATAGTGAAGTAGTGTCATGTGGCTGTAT
>CAYMRI010000041.1:0-13490 GCA_964392835.1 uncultured Eubacteriales bacterium | reverse complement strand
ACTTTATCCCGTTTGTAGCAAAGGATCTTGCTGACGGGACAATGGTGATATAAAACTCTACCCGTGATCAAGGAGAAACGATTATGACAGAACTCGAAAGAATTGCTTATGCCAAATCATTTATTGATAAGCTTGCAAATGGCATCAACCCCATTGATGATCAACCGGTATCTGAGTATGATGTCGTTAATAACGTAAGACTGACAAGATAGGAATCTTCATTCGCCTGTAATTTCAGACGATATATGGAAAAACGCGAAAAAGGAACTGTTCAGCAATTATCACAACAGTGCTTGCATTGATATTGAATCATCTTATTGGCTGAAGAACAATGTTGATGATTGATTGCGAGAGTTCAAATTCGTACGCAAAAACATCGCAAATATCTTTTTTATTGCTTTTTTGGGGAGGGAAAATCTGGTTTTGTTGGCCTAATTGAATATGAACTTTCTCCCCAAAAAATTCAACATTATCATATAGTTAGCATACGCTAACTTCTGCGGCATTTTGTTCCTTTTTCTTACAAACACCATCTTCAAGTTTGGTGACAAGAGCAAGATGTGCCAGATTATTGAGAACGAATTCAAAAAGTAGTTCCTCTGTTGATCTCAGGTGTGATGCCTCGCATCTTTCGCACAGGGAGACATTATCCGAAAGAATGCATGAAAGCGATGTTTTGATTATAGTTGGAAGCATTGTTTGCTTAATCGCCGTTATCACGGAAGGGAAATATTTGTGCAAGAAATATATAAAACGAGATAATTGGAGAAAATAACGGAGGAAGGATGCATTTGCACGGTTGCAAAATATGCAAAGAAAAGAGGTAAAAAATTATGGCAAATATAGCGATTGTCGGTGGAGGTGTTTCGGGTCTTTCTGCGGGAATTTACGCGCAGATGAACGGACACCATGCCACGATCTACGAAAGGCATTTTAAGGCGGGCGGAAATCTTACGGGTTGGGATCGCGGTGGCTATCATATTGACAACTGCATTCACTGGCTGACGGGAACGAATCCGTTGACAAAACTCTATCAGACATGGAAAGACTTGGACGCGCTCGGCAACGTCGAGGTGTATCAAGCGGACACGCTCTACACATTTGAAAAGGATGGTCAGATGATCTCCCTCAGCAAGCGTATTGAGCAGGTAAAGGAGGATATGCTGAGAATCTCTCCCGGAGATAAAAAGGAGATCCTTTCGTTTGTGAGGGCGGTAAAAGCGATGCAACGTCTGAATGGCATTGCGGGAACGGAATGTACACAAAAAAGCACGTTCCTTCAAAAGGTTTTATCGGTTCCGAGCTTGTTGAAATATTACAACTTGACAACGGGAGAGCTAGCGAAGCGTTTTAAGCATCCCTTGCTGCAAGGCTTTATCGAGTCCCTTATGACCGACTCCTTCAGCGCCCTTGCACTGATTATAGTCTTTGCAACGTTCAGTAGTGAAAACGGAGGTGTTCCTGTAGGTTCCTCATGCGCTATGGCAGAACGAATGAAAGAGAGATTTTTGAGTCTGGGCGGCGCACTCTGTTTGAAAAAAGGTGTTGCCAAGATCAATCTTTGCGGAGAGTCTGCTGAATCGGTCACACTGGAGGATGGCTCCGTCGAAAAGGCGGATTACGTTATTATTGCGACCGATCCTGCCGTGGCATTCGGAAAGCTCCTGGATAAGAGCTTTATGCCAAAATCCTTGAAAAAGCAATATGACGATCCCAAAATGCGTCGTTTTTCAAGTTGTCATTGCGCCTTTTCCTGCGATAGCGTCGAATTGCCGTTTCACAACGATGTAATCCTTGAAATCCCGAAGAAATATAAAAAGCTGCTCTGTGCCGATTATTTGATAGTGCGGGAATTTTCGCACGAGGAAAGCTTTTCGCCCGAGGGAAAGAATCTTATTCAAACGATGACTTATGTGTCTGAGGATGACGCCCGCAGATTCATTGCGTTAAGCAAGGATAGTGAAGCATATAAAGCAAAAAAACGCCAAATTGCCGATGCCGTCAAAGAGATTGTCACGGATAAATTTCCCGTTTTGCGAGAAACGCTTCAATGCTTTGATATGTGGACTCCCGCAACCTATCAAAGATACGTGGATTCCGAGATTGGTTCCTTTATGAGCTTTGCTTTACCCTCTGGTAGCTTGCCACGTAAACATTCGGGACGTGTAAAGGGACTCAAAAATGTCATTCTGGCGACACAGTGGCTGCAGGCTCCCGGTGGACTGCCTATCGCTGCCGGCGCGGGATTCGATGCAATCAAAACGATTATGAAAAAGGAAAAGAAGCTTACTGGAACGATATAATCGATTTTGTAGGTGTATGCCGTGACGCACTTGCCGTTGGAAACGATAATGGTATCGAAATTGTTCACATCGCAGACTTCTTGCTAAGAGCTAAGAGATAATTGGTAAGAAATCTGCACAGCAAAGATAAAAATGTGCTATAATAAAAGCAATTTCAACGGGAGGTATGTTGTATGAAAAAAATTTGCAGTATCATCATTTCACTTTGTTTATGCATTACAATATTTACCGGATGCGATGGCAGTGGTACAATCTCGAACAATAATGAAAAAGGGAACCGTACCGGAAAGGAAATTGCGGAACTCCTGCTTGCCAATGAACGGTTGAATTCCTCCGCACTTTCTGTGGAAAACGGAGTGGGCGGACTGAAAGCAAACGCAAGTATGGGAACACAGATGTCTTTCCTGCCGATTGCTTCTTTTACCGGTTCAGACTTTGAACAAGAGTGTAATATGTTAGACTTTTTTCAATCCTTTATGGAAAATATTCAAACAGAAGCAAACAGGGTAGCAGATGCCATTGATTATATGAAAGAAACCATAACCTTTACCGACGTCTGGGTGCCGGACAGTGGAATAGGGGAGGACGGCAAAATGCTGCTGACGGTAGATGCCAATGCAGAAACACTGTTTCAATACAGCAAGGAACTGCTTTTGGTATGTCGTCGCTATACCGACGAAAATGCCAATGACGTATATGAAATATTGCGGGTGGAGTTGGCTACCGGAAATAAATGCTATCAAAAATATTCTCCCAATCGTTGGTATGAATTTTCCTTCCGTTATAACGATGTGGCAAACAGTGATATGTTTTTGGTGATGGAAAATACCCGCGGATATTGGAATATGTTTACCACTTATTGGATTGATGACCCCACCGAAGTTCGCACCAATATGCAAAATTTGATTTCTACCGGAGATGCCACTTATGTAAATTACGGAAGGATCTATCGCTCCGGCTATCAATTTGAGAACTATACCGGCTTTACAGATGCAGGACAAAACAGTGATTTGGTTTCTATTTTAGAAAATACTGTTGAAATCAATTTGGCTGCTTTTTCCGGCATTGCCAAGGTAGAGACGGATGGCGATAATTTTATTACCTCTGCCACGACCACATCCGGTATTACACTGACACCCGACCAAACCATTGGCGACGGCAGCATTACCTTCCGTCACGGATATGGATTGGTGGATAGACTAACTACCGGAACCATGGCATTTCAAATGCCGGAAGGCATGACGCCGAAAGCCATGGTGGAATCTTTGATGGCAGCATTAAAGGAACTTGGGATTACTTGTAAATACAGTATGGATACGGTTCTTGCCAATGCGAATAACGCCGTGCAATTAGGTCGTGACTTTGCATCTTATTACAAATGGAACGGCTATTTCATGAATGGTCTGGATAATGTGGAAAAGGCTATGGAAGTAGATACCAAAAAGCATCAGGATCTGTTGGATGCATATGAAACGGTGAAAAATAACAAGCAAATCGAAGCGTCGGAAAAAGGGTTCCAATTCAGCGGGTTTGATTTTTCTAAAGTGACAAAGGTAAGCTCCGGAACCGTAACCTTTTCAGATGGCAAAGTAATGGTGAAAAACCTGAGTGCCACGATAACCAATTTGGCAGTTTTGGATGCACAAGAAACATATTCCATACAACTTGCTTTGGCCAAATTAAATGATACGGCGGCACAAAATAATGCAAAATCCACAAGTTTGGTTTCTTATAAAAACATTACCCTTTTGGATTTGATTCCGTTAGGTGGTTCGGTGGATGCAGATTATACCAACGCCATTATTCTGTCACAGACAGGTGGAGAGACTGCAACTTATGAATCCGGAGAGACTTTCTCCCTTTCCCAAACCGCAGAATTTACATTGCCGAATGTGACGGAAGCAGGAATGTATACAGTGGTTGCCTATGTGGCCACAGAAGATGGCATCCGTGTCAGCGAAATGATACCGGTACCATTTACTTCTGAAGTCACCTACAGCGGCAGTACGGAAGAAGGGCTTTTGGTGGACATGTATTTGAATGACTATCAAGAAATGATTGCCAAGTATCACACAGGCCTTTTGATGATTACGCCGGATACACAACAGGAAAGCTACACCTATGCAGAAGTGGAAGCGCTTCTAACCAACGCTGTGATGACATACGGATATCCCATAGATGGGGCAATGGTAGAACTGTATGACCCGCAAACTGACACGGGGACACCCATTGACAGCACCCAAACATTGCAAGATTGTATCTGCAGACTGCGGTATGTCTTTAAAGCGGACGACAGTGAAAAATATGTCTATCTTTTACTGGGCACTGCAGAGTCCATCAATGATGGACAGATTGTTGCAAGCAAGGTATAATCAGACTATGTGAATTTACCGAAGTAGAGGATATGAAATGAACAATAAAAATGTTTTTGTCAGTTATGGACATGGTGTCCATGATGCGGTGGTGCAACGATTGGTAGAAGACTTGCGGGAGTTTGGCTTCCAAGTTTTCTTTGATATGAGTTATTTAAAACAAGGGGATTGGGAAAAAACAATTGACGAGCATATTCTTTGCTCTAAGTATTTTTTGTTTATGGTCTCCCAACGCTCCGTTTCCAGAGATGGATACTGCCTCAATGAACTCTGCCGCGCCGGCGAAAACAATGCGGAAATTATTCCTATACTGTTAGATGAATCCCTCATTCCGTTGAGCATTAATAAACAACAACGGCTAAACCTGATGACATCTATTGCCCCGGACGGAACACTCCTTGAAAATGTATATAAGAACTTTTTGCAGAGCCTGGTGGAAATTCTGTCCGGCAAAGCCAAACTGGGTTTTTCCGATGCGGACCTAAGATTGCGCGGGTGCTTAAAACCGATCTCCTCTAAAGAACTGACCTATCGCTATTACGAGGATTTTTGCGGCAGAAGAGATGCCTTTCGGGAAGTAGAAACATTCCTGAAGGGGAGTAAAAATATTTTTTGGCTCAATGCCAAACCCGGTACCGGGAAAACGGCCTTTTCCAGCATGTTGACATGGCGTTACCCTCAATATGTGGGCGCCGCCCATTTTTGTAAATTTAACAACTCCGACAGAGTGAATCCCAAAGTGATTATTTCCTCTATTGCCTATCAGCTTTCCGAACTACTGCCGGAATATCGGGAAAGACTTTTGGGATTGATGGAACTGGATAGTCTCTTTGAGAAAAATGCCACCCGTATTTTTGAATATTTGCTGGTAGAGCCACTGAGTCATGTCAGCTGTGACCATCCGGTGATGGTGATTATTGATGCGCTGGATGAATGTTCTTGGCGAGGTAGTAATGAAATTTGCTCGGCGTTGCAACGGACCAGAGAAAGCTTGCCATCCTGGCTAAAGTTTGTGGTAACCAGTCGAAATGAGGCAGTGATTCGCAGAACCTTGCTGCCCATTGCCCAAACCTATACCCTTTCAGAAGAACAAACGGAAGATGACCTGCGGGAATTTTATAGAAAACAGTTTCCCCAAGCGCCGGACAGCAAAATTGAGTTGCTTCTGACCAAATCGGAAGGCTCCTTTCTGTATGCCAGCGAAATTGTGAAACAAATTCGGGAGGAAAACTTAAGCCTGGATGACATTAACTTTTTCCCAATTGGTATTTACGGCTTTTATAACGATTGCTTTTCCCGCATCTTTGGGGAAGAAAATGATGATGCCTTGGATTACAACCAGGTCAAACCGCTTTTGGAAATTCTCTGTATTGAGCAGGAACCCACCGATGTGGAATTTCTGGAGGAATTCCTTGATTGGGATGAATATGTGTTAAAAAATATTATTGCCCGCATCAACGGTTTATTCCCCATGCAGAATAATTATATTGAACCCTTACATAAATCCTTGGTGGACTGGTTGACCAGTGACGATGTGGGGCAGATTTTTTACATCAGCAAGAAAAACGGCTATAAACGGTTGCATGCCTATATTGAAACAGCGTACGAGGCAGGAACCTGGCGCAACAATAAACATGTTTTAAAGTACTTTGGCTCGGTGTTGGTTGAACTGAAACGGTATGACCGACTGGCAGACATTTTGGACGACTATGCACTGCAAACTGCAATTATTGATTACTTTGAGTTTGATTCCGGCTTGGAAAACTATTTGCATCAATTGGAAAATCTGCATGCTAATTTGCCGGAGCGTTGTACCAAGCTTTTGTTGGGCGATACCTTTATCCGTATTTTTTCGGAAAACAGAAGATTGCTTTATAACTCCGGTATGTTTTTCATTTTAAAGCGGTTGGGACTTTCTGTTGCGTTGCGGCAGGATACCAGAGACTGGGGGCTGGAAGGGGAAGTAGGAAAGGTTTTCTACTATTATATCGTAGAAGATTTTGCCAAGGCCATAAAACGGGCAGAAGCACTGATTGCCAAGAAGGACGAGTTGGGCATGACAAACTCTCTGCTTTCTGAAATTTACAATGTAAAAGGGCTTTCTGAGAGAAAGATTGTAGAATTTGACCGTGCGTTGGATAGTTTTGAACAAAGCATTTCCTATGCGGAACTTGCTATTGATGAGCAGAATGATTCCCACAGCGACGCAGAATTTGAGTTGTCACTGGCGTATCTCATTAAGGGAAAAATATTTTTAAGCACCCTGCGATTTGACGAAAGCAATAAGAGTTGCAAACGTGCGGTGAAAATTCTTTCCCGCAAAATTGAAGAAATGCCCCAAAGCGACAAGAGAATTTCTAATCAGCTATTTCTGGCAGAAGATTATCGAGTATCTGCCTACGGCTATATTTGGCAGGGCGAATATGAAATGGCGGAAAATCGTCTGTCTCTGGCAGAAGAAATCTATCAAGAAAACAGCAACACAGTGGATAGATACTATATCCGCTATCAATACACCTCTCTTTTTCTGAAAATTATGGAAAAACGTAGTGAGGGTGTGTTAGAGGAGTTGAAAAATCTGTTGCAGAGTGCTACCGGTGCTTATGACAAAGGACAAATTCATTTCCTTATGGCGCTGGATATTTATCGCAATCACAAAGAGGATACTACCCTTTGCGCAGAAGGGTTAAAATATGCAACCAATGGCTCGGATATTTACGATTCCATCGATGCCCTTTTGGAAAAGGCGGAATGCGATTTGCTGGTGCGCTATCTTTCTGCCATTACAGGTAAACGAGCTTTCATTGACAGTGAGGACAACGACTTTATTGAAGCATGGATTTCCTACTTGCAAACGGTTTTAAAGGAGGATGCATAATGCCATATGGTGATTTGTTAAACTACATTCGATTTGTCCTAACTGCGGCAGGACATCAACTGCGTTCCCAAGAAATTCGGGTGGAACAGCATAAAACAAAAAATGATTTGTTGACACAAAATGACCTCTTGACAGAGACGTTTATCATCAATCACTTGAAAAGTCGATATCCTGACATTCACATTGTCAGTGAAGAATATAATCCGGACAATCATTGTAATGAAGGCATTACCGTGGTGATTGATCCCATTGACGGTACCTGCAACTATGCGGCAGGGCTTTCTTTGTTTGGAATTCAGACGGCAATCTTTGATAACGGGGTTTGTGTTGGGGCTGCCATTTATTTTCCGGAAACCAAAGATATGCTGGTGGCAGAAAAGGGAAAAGGGGCTTATTGGAATGATACCCTTATTACGGTAGATTCTACAATCCCTGCAGCCGACGGTATTTTGCTTATCAGTGATTATTATGATAATATAGACATTGCTTTGGAAACCCAGTTCGCACTGGTAAAGGCGCTGCAGAAGTGCTTTCTCAAAACTAGACATTTTGGCGCAGCCTGTGTAGATTTTTCCATGTTGGCACAAAAACATGCTGTTGCTTATATTACCTACTACCATAAATTGTGGGATATTGCACCCGGCCTTTTGATTGCCACGGAAGCAGGATGCGTTTATGGGGCGCTGGGCCGGAAGAGTTACGAATATGGCCAACCGGGTTTAGTGGTGGCAAATCGACCTGAAACGTTAAGCAAAATTTTACAGGAATATGATCAGCTGCTATAAGTATGATAGAATAAAAGAAAATTGAGGTATAGAATAATGTATGAAAATGTAAAAGGAAAAAGGTTGCTGGTGCTGGGTAGTAACCCTAAGATTGCTGGTATGGTGAAAACGGCACAATCCATGGGAATTTATGTTGTTGTAACTGACAATCGAAATTATAAAGATGCACCTGCAAAGCAAATTGCAGACGAATATGCGGATATTAGTTTTGCAGACTTTGATCAAATTCTTTGCCTGATGAGAGAAAAGCATATTGATGGAGTTTTAACTGGATTTGTAGATTCCTATCTTGAATATTATTTAAAAATTTGTGAGAAAGCAGGATTGCCTTGCTATGGAGATGCAAAGACATTTGGCATTGCAACAGACAAAATGTTGTTTAAAAATGCTTGTTCTGAAGCAGGTGTACCTACCATCCCCGGAGTCAACGCTTATCACTATGAGGAAGCCGTAGCATTTGCACAAAAGACGGGATTCCCATTAATGCTAAAGCCTGCGGATAATAGTGGTTCCAGAGGTGTAATAAAATGTGAAGCTCTAAAAGATTTAAAGCAGGCATATGAATATGCCCTGTCTTTTTCACCTACAAAAAATGTTATTTGTGAAAAATTTATGGATTGTGATGGAATTGGTATATCTTATCAACTGATTGATGGAGAAGCATATTTATCCTCTATTTGTGATAGAAGCAATTATTGTGCTAGCGGGGACGGATCCTCTATAACAGCAGATTTGTTATATCCATCGGAATATACTGCAAGATATATAGCTGAAATGGATTTATTAGTCAAAAGAATGCTAAAGGCTAATGGCTTTAAGCATGGTATGGTTAGTTTACAGAGTTTTGTAGACACTGAAAGTTTTTATATGTGCGAAATGTGTTATCGTCCAAGTGGAGGACATCATTATCATTTAATTCAAGACCAAAATGATGTAGATAGTTTGAAATTGCTTATTGAGTATGCGGTTACGGGCAAGGTTTGTAATTATACGCCTGGTAGGGATACTCCTTATTTTAAAGATGTATGCGCATTGATGCATATTATTGGTGTGCCTGAACAGGAAATTGAAACAGACAGTGGCTTTGATGATGTAAAAAAAATGGAAGGTGTGATTGCGGTTGTTAAAGCACGCAAAAAAGGAGATATAATTGGCAAGGATGGAACCACAGCACAGGTTCTTGGCTCTGTATGGTTTAAGGCGGACGGTTTACAACAACTGGAAGAGAAATATCATGCAATTCATTCATTACTTAAATATGAAAATCACGATGGCGAGTCGTTGATTTTACAGAGAGAATTTGCTGCTCAAAAAGCAAAACTATTTAAGTGGAGGTCGTAATATGATAGATTACACTTGTTTTATAATCGGATTACTGCTTTTGTCAGGTACGCTCTACAGAATGTATCGTGCAAAAAATAATTTTTCTGCGTGCATCAGCAATTTTTCTATCGGTGTGCTGGTTACATCCGTATTTTTTCTGTTTCCTACCTACCTAAAAACCTATGATAACAACATTGGAGCCAGTCTTGTACAATCCGTTCAGTCCGGTTTTTTGGTGCTGTCGGGCAGACAATCCGTCGCGCAGTACGCCAACATAGAAATGGATGTTGTTTGTAAAACCATTTATTTGATTATGAATTACATATTGCTGATTACTGCCCCCGTTTGCTTATCTGCCTTGGTAGTTTCTCAATTCGGAGACACGGCTGACCGTTTGCGTCGGTGGTTTATCAGAGCAAAAGAATGTCATATTTTTTCCGAGTTAAATGAGCAATCGCTTGCCTTGGCAAAAAGCCTTTCTGAGAAAGATGGAAAAAAGGTTTTGATTTTCTGCGATACCAAAGAGACATCAAAATCTTTGCGCAGTCAAGTAAGAAAGTTTGGCGGCGTCATGCTGTATGCAACGGCAGATGCGTTGCGTTTTACCAAAAGATATGAACTTGTACGATTTTATCAAATTTCTTCCAGTGAAGATAAAAATGTGCAAAAAGCAAGTGCCCTACTGCAATGGCAGGAAGAATTGTTGGGAAACAGCACCCGTTGCGTGGAGCTGTTTGCGTTCATTGGCACCAAGAGCAAAGCATTGATTTTAGAGGACATTCCTCATAAGCGTGTAAAACTGAGAGTCATAGATGAAATTTCTCTGCTATGCAACAACCTGTTTATGGAAAAACCTCTTTACACAGGGCTTGAAGGAAGTAAAAAGATTTCCGTTCTGGTGGTAGGTTGTGGCAGAACCGGCATGCAAATGATTAAAACGGCTGCTTGGTGCGGGCAAATGAACAACTATGATTTGGAAATCAATGTGTTTGATAAAAATATAGACCCTATTACAAAGAAAAATATGGCACAGGAAGAGCTGTTTGCGGCATGTCCGGAATTGAAATTGCCGGAATATCAAATCCATTTTTACAGCAGTGATGCCACCTGTGATGAGTTTGAATCTGTTGTGGCCCAAAATTGTATGGATACCAACTATGTGATTTTGACCATGAAAGAGGATGATTTAAATATTGAAACAGCGATTCGGCTTCGCGCCCTTTTCTTGCGCAATGACAAAAATCCGGTTATCAATGCCAGAGTTCGGAATGATGTGAAGTTGAAAAATATTTCAGCAAACAGTGAATATCTGAAAAAGAGACAGATTTTTACTTTCGGCAGCATGGAAGAATTGTTTGATATTGATGCCCTGGTCAATTCCAGGTTGGATAAAATGGCTCTTATGGTGCACTTGTATTATTATGGTGTATTACATTTGGAACCGACCCATCCGGACTATGTTTATGCCAAGCAGCAGTTTGAAATAAAAGAATATAATCGCAATTCTTCTATGGCAAACGCACTGCATATCCAGTACAAGCTGTTTGACTGCGGCATTTTATCTGCCGACGAGTTCCAAAACTATATTGAAGATACAGAAGCGCTGGAGTGCCTGGCAAAGCTGGAACATAAGAGATGGAATGCCTTTACCAGAAGTCTTGGTTATTGCACGGTTTCTTGTGCACGTGTGGAAAAATATTTTGATGTCAACGACAAGAAATCTTATATCAACGAACTTGCCATGTTGCACCCTTGCCTGGTTTCCTGGGAAGAACTGGATGCGGTGTCAGATTTTGTGAATACCATATATGAACCGAATAAAGCGTTTGAACAGAAGGACTTCCAGGAGCTTGACAGGCGGGTGGTAGCGGCAATTCCGGATATTATCCGAAAGGCAAATTAAAGAGGAAAAGCTGTTTTATGATAATGTTTTCCTGTCTGCGACTTCATTTGACATATTATAGGGAAAGTGGCATAATAGAATAGATAAATTCTGACGTTTCCTAATCGTCGCCAAGCGCGTTGGGAAAAGGAAAGATGTGATAAGGAATTGCTGTTTGCAGATGGAACCATCTGCAAAATGGCGAAGCTATAATTAATGCAACAGCAAAGGAGCAAGTGTGGGAGATGGTCGGAAATACCAACTGGTATGTGATTCAAGTGAACACCGGTAGCGAGCACAAACTGCGGGAGATGATTGTAAAGCAACTGGAACAGACAAGCACCCTTTATGAAGACTGCTTTGTTCCCATGGTGGAATATGTGCGGAAAGTCAACCAGCGTTATGAGACCAAGGAAAGACCTATGTTCCCCGGATATCTCTTTTTGATTAGCGGACCTGACAATATCAAAGAAATTGCAGCAAGCTTAAAACAGGTCATAGGCTTTACCAAGATTTTAGGCGAAAGTCAGGAATTCATCCCCCTGTATCCCCAAGAAGTAGACTTTCTTCTGGGGTTCAGCAATAGCAATTATATTGTGGGAATGTCCAGTGGCTTTATAGAAAATGATAATATTACCATTACAGACGGCCCTTTGGTAGGAAAAGAAGGCTATATCAAAAAAATAAACCGCCACAAACGAATTGCAGAAGTAGAACTGCTTTTCATGGGACGGACCACAAGGGTGCAGGTTCCCTTGGAAATTATTACAAAGCGATGAAAACAGAACAAAAAGCAAACAAGAAACAATCCAATCGAATAAAGAATTTAGTGAACACCATGATTAAATCGGCTATTTGCCGAAAAATCGCCTTGGTGTTCATTGATTTGTTTATTATGGCGTTAGCATGCAGTTTTATTTATTTGGTGATTCCGGAAGGAAACTGGAAAGACAGCCGTACTGCTGATGTGGTGGTGTTTGCCGGCATTATGATGGGTTGTGTTATGCTTTCCAGACTGCTTTTAAAGATTTATAACAGTATCTGGCGCTATGCAGAAACCACGGACTATATAAAAGTGGTGATTGCAGATTATATTGCCTGCTGTGTTTCTATTATGGTTGTAAAGATAGGCTTACAGGCAAAGACCCCTATTTACTTTATTGCACTGACTTTCATGCTGGAATTGCTGTTGACATTGTGCGCCAGATTTTTGTACAAGTATGTACGAAGTGAAAGTACCAAAAAGCCCAATGAGGATACGATTTATGTGGCTATTGTGGGGGCGGGGAATGCCGGGTTGGCGCTCATTAATGAAATACAAAAGGACCCCAAGAAAAAATATATTCCCTATTGTTTGTTTGATACGGATACCACCAAAATTGGCATGCGCCTGCAAGGGGTAAAGATACGGGGAACTGACGATGACATTCCAAAGGTGCTGGAAAATTCTCCCGTAAAGGAAATTATTGTTACGGTGCCGTCCATGCCGTTGGAACGAAGAAAGAAACTGTATGATATTTGTGCAAAGACCGGTTGTAAAGTAAAGGTTTTTGAATATGCCTTAGACCGTATGGAGAAAACCAATGACCCCAATGCAGGCAGCCAGTTGCGTGATATTAAGACGGAAGATTTTTTGGGGAGAAAGCCGGTGGATTTGGATGTAGAGCAAGTATCCGGTATGATTTCCGGCAAGACCGTATTGGTCACCGGGGGAGGTGGCTCCATTGGCTCTGAGCTTTGCCGGCAGATTGCCGCTATGCATCCTGCAAAATTAATTATTGTAGATATTTATGAAAATAACGCCTATGACGTACAGCAAGAGTTAAAATATCAATATGGTGACAAGTTGGACTTGCATATTGAAATTGCTTCTGTGCGGGATGCGAACAAGATTTCTTTTTTATTTGAAAAATACAAACCGGAGTTGGTTTTTCATGCAGCAGCCCA
>CAYMRI010000040.1:388-13848 GCA_964392835.1 uncultured Eubacteriales bacterium | reverse complement strand
CCTACGAAAATGATAAATTCCTTGTCTTCAATATCCAGATTAAAATCACTAACTGCTACAACGCCGCCCGGATACTTCTTCATAATACCCTTAAGTTTTACACTTGCCATAAACCTTTGTGCCTCCTAAAAAATAAATCATTTGATAGTCATTATTTTAGCACAAAGGCAGTACAAGCACAAGGCAAGGAGTATACAAAAATGTTGTCCTACTTTTAGTGAAGCTTCACATACTACACGCCAAATACATGCTTTCCAATGGTTACTTTAATGGTTCTGGTCCAAATCCAGGAGCTGGTAGCCGTAGCCGGATTCCAGTAGTAAACACAACCATAGGTAGGGTCCCAACCATTTAATGCATCCCGTGCCGCATTGTAAGCCTGGGTAGACGGAGTCAAATTGATTTGCCCGTCTGCCACTGCATCAAAGGCCCCGGCCTGATAAATAACACCCGCTATGGTTTTGGGGAACCGGCTGTCCTTTACACGGTTTAATACCACAGCGCCCACGGCCACCATACCGGTATAAGATTCTCCTCTGGCCTCTCCATAAATAATTCTGGCCAACAAATCCACATTAGAATCGGATGCATTAGAAGAGGCGGAAGCAGTTCCGGTAGGCAAGCCCATGGCTGCTAATGTAGCAGGACCAGCTATGCCGTCTACTGTCAATCCGTTTTTCCGTTGAAAAGCTTCCACTGCGGCCTTCGTCCGCGAGCCATAAATACCATCCACTGATCCCTTATAATACCCCCAATTTTTCAGGCGGGTCTGTATCTGCGTTACTTCAGAACCCGTAGAACCCACTTTAGAAAGGGCCTGGGTCGTAATAGTAAACATAGCCAACAACAAAATTAAACTTAACGCGATTGCCAACGCAATCATTCGATTTCTATTTTTCATAACAAAAACACCATCCCATTTGTTTTAGTTAGGGATAGTGTTTACAGATTTTTCAAAAATATGTATTTTAATATTCTTTTACCAAAAGTGCGCGGATATAGCCCCGGTCACAGCTGGTAGATTCAATGTAAAATCCTCTGCCATAGTAAAAACGAATGAGCTCTCGGTATTGGGAAGCTGTGTGCAACATCAAACGATGCACGCCTTTGGAAACCATCAGTTTATCCACCAAAGCCATTAAAGATTTACCGATTCCCATGTTGTTGTAATCGGCACGAACACCAAACCTGGTCAAGTAAGCTGTACCATCTTCATAAATCGCTACACGCAAAGAACCCACTGCAACGCCATCTACAAAGGCCACATACACATAATTGTTGGTAATGTCTTCACAGATTTGCTCCACGGTTTCGGACAAAGCCGCCACCTCAGAGGGAATGGCCGCATCCTGTTTGTATTTTTGAAAAGCCAGACGCATAATTTCCAAAATAGCAGGTGCGTCTGCAAGCTCCGCCCTGCGGATGACAAATGAATATTCCATTACGGGTTCCCCATGAGCAGCGCCATCACTGCTTTCTGTGCATGCAATCTGTTTTCTGCCTCTTCAAAAATCACAGACATCCGTCCGTCAATAATATCTTCTGTTACTTCAAACCCACGATACGCCGGCAGACAATGCAAGTAGATTGCATTTTCATTGGTGCCCTTCCAAAGTTCTTTGTTCACCTGATACGGCATAAACACCTTTAACCGCTCTGCTTTTTCCTCTTCCTGTCCCATGCTTACCCAAGTATCGCCGTAAACGATATCTGCATTGGCAATGGCTTCTTCCGGATCTTCTGTAATCAACACTTTGCTTCCGCTCTTTGCAGCTGCTTCTCTACCCTGCTCTATAATTTCCGGGTCGCAGGCATATGCTTTTGGAGTTGCAATTGCAATATCCATACCTACTTTGGCGCAACCGTGTAGCAGAGAATGTGCCATGTTGTTCCCGTCCCCGATATAGGCAAGCTTCAGCCCTTCCAAACGGCCTTTCTGCTCGTAAATGGTCTGTAAATCCGCCAGAATCTGACAAGGGTGTTCCCTATCCGTCAAGCCGTTAATAATGGGAATAGAACCGTATTTTGCCAAATCTTCCACATCGCTTTGGGCAAAGGTTCGAATCATAATACCGTCTAAGTATCTGGAAAGCACATTGGCGGTATCATAGATGGTTTCCCCTCTTCCCAACTGAATATCGTTGGAACTCAAGAACAGTGCATGACCGCCCAACTGATACATGCCCACTTCAAAGGAAACTCTGGTACGAGTGGAAGACTTTGCAAAAATCATACCCAAAGTCTTTCCCTTTAAAATGTGATGGGTCACGCCGCGGTAATTGTCGCTTTTCAACTTTTCCGCCAACTTTAAAATATTTAAAATTTCCTCAGTGCTCAAATCATTTAAACTTAACAAATGTTTCATACCGCTTCCTCCTTTACCAACTTAGCCAATGTTGCCACAAAACCGTCCACATGCGCTTTGTTCAAAATCAACGGTGGCAGAACACGCAAAGTATTTATGCCCACACTGCCTACCAAATAGCCCTCTTCCAACAAACGCACCTTCATCTGTGCCGCTACCGGCGCCTTCAGTTCAATCCCAATCATGAGCCCCTTGCCTCTGATTTCTGTCACAGCATCTCCCAGTTCCGCTTTCAGTGCGTTGGAAAAATATTCTCCCACTTCCACAACATTTTTCAGCAAATCTTCCTTTTCGATGGTGTCCAGCACTGCCAAAGCTGCTGCGCACGCCAAAGGGTTTCCGCCAAAAGTCGTTCCGTGGTCCCCGGGTGCAAAGGCTGCCGCCACATCGCTCTTAGCACAAGCCGCACCGATAGGCACGCCGCCGCCTAATGCTTTTGCCAGTGTAAAAATATCCGGCTCCACATCAAATTGTTCATAAGCAAACATGGTTCCCGTTCTACCGATTCCTGTCTGCACCTCATCTACAATTAAGAGTATGTTCTTTTCTGCACAAATTTTCTTCACAGTCTGCAAAAACGCCACATCCATAGGATGTACGCCGCTTTCCCCCTGAATCAGCTCCAACATAATGGCACAGGTATTCTCTGTCACCGCCGCTTCCAAAGCTGCTCCATCATTGGGTTCCACATAGGAAAAACCGGGTGTCAGAGGGGTAAAATATTTTTGATATTTGGGCTGCGCAGTCGCCGTCACCGTAGTAATGGTTCTACCATGGAAAGAATGATACAAAGTAATGATTTCATTTTTCTCTGGCTGCCCCTTTTTATGGAAATAAGCACGGGCCAGCTTGATAGCTGTCTCATTGGCTTCTGCTCCGCTGTTGGCGAAAAATACTCTATGGTTTCCGCCTGCCAGTGCATTTATCTTTGCCGCCAGTTTGGTCTGGGGCTCATTGTAATACAAATTAGAACAGTGCATTAGTTTGCCTGCCTGCTCTGTCACCGCTTTTACCAAAGCCGGATGGCCGTGCCCCAATGCGTTTACCGCAATGCCTGCAAAGAAATCCAGGTACACTTTACCTTCTGTATCATATACTTTGACACCCTCTCCGTGTGTCAAACACACCGGCGTACGGGGGCCAAAAGTATTCATATAATTTTCTTGATCTAATTGAATGATGGTTTGTAAATCCATATTTTTCCCTACTCCCTCATCAAAGCGCTTCGTTTTCGTGATACAGCACTCTTTCTTTCATAATCATAGTACCGATTCCTTTGTAAGTAAAGATTTCCAACAAAATACAATGTGGAATTCTGCCGTCCACAATATGGGTTCTGCCAACGCCCTTGTTCAGTGCATCTACACACCCCAACACTTTGGGAATCATACCGCCGGAAATAATGCCTTTATCAATCAGTTCGTACACTTCCCGAATGGTCAGCGCAGAATAAAATTCTTCCGAATTGCTCTCCTGCTTCACGCCCTCTGTATCAGTGAGGAGCATGAGTTTTTCCGCCTTTAGTGCAGCAGCAATTTCCCCTGCTACTGTATCCGCATTGATGTTATAGCTATGACCATCTTCCCCAATGCCAATGGGTGCAATGACCGGAATATATTCATCCTGACACAAGGTGGAAATCAGCTTGGTATCAATGCTCTCGATTTCCCCTACATAGCCGATATCTACTTCTTCTCCATTGACTACTTCTTTGTGCTTTTTACAACGAATGACGCTGCCGTCAATGCCGCAAAAGCCTACAGCCTTACCGCCTTTTTCATTTAAGTTGCATACGATTTCTTTGTTGGTCTTTCCCACCAGTACCATCTGGGCAACTTCCATGGTAAAATCATCCGTCACACGCAAGCCGTTGACAAATTCACTTTTCACATCATATTGTTTCAACGCCTTGTTAATATCCGGGCCGCCACCATGGACCACCACCGGATGCATGCCGATATACTTCAACATCAGAATGTCTTCCATGACGGATTTTTTCAATTCTTCATTAATCATGGCATTCCCGCCATATTTGATGACCACCGTCTTTCCATGGAGCTTTTGTATGTAAGGCAACGCTTCAATTAACACATTGGCCTTTTTTATGGTAGCCTCTTTGGTCTCCTGGTCTATTTTAAACAGTTGTTGTTCTAACATATCTCTTTCCCTTTCTTATCCTTCCTTTACAATTCCGTAGAGTCTATCCAAACCCAACAGCAAATTCATATTCTCTACCCCTTGACTTGCTGCACCTTTCATTAAATTATCAATTAAAGAATTGATGTACACCTTACCGTCTTCCACTCTTACTTTCAGGAGGACATCATGGGTATCATTTACCGCTTTGGTGCCATAGCTGTGTTCTTTGTCATCTCTTACCACAAATACTCTGTCCTCTTCGCAATAGCAATCTCGGATTGCCTGTTCGATGATTTCCTTTGCCTGGGCATCTGTCATAGCAGCCAGTTCGTCATTTAAGTGGGCGCGAATGTTGGTATTAATGCCTTTAAACACAGAACGTAACACAATAGGGGTAAATTCCACGGTAAAACCACTATACCGCTCCATCTCCGGCACATGTTTATGCTTTCTGCCGTAGGAATAGGTAAAATCATCAGAAATTTCATCACATTCCCGTCTGGCACCGGAATTTCCGGAAGTGGATACCACCACAATATTGCCGTCATTTTTCAAAAGTTTCTGCAAAGGATACAGGGCCAAAATCACAGAAGTGGCGTAGCATCCGGGATTTGCCACCAAAGTTGCAGCCTTGATTTTCTCTCTGTAGAGTGCGGGCATGCCGTAGACCGCCGTGTTTAGAAGTTCCGGGGCAATGTGGTCTAAACCATACCATTTTTCAAAAGATGCCTGGTCCAGACGATACGCACCGCTCATGTCAATGACTTTCACGTCAGCCTCCAAAGCTACTTTGGAAAACTGCATGGATTCCAAGTCTTTGGTCGCGAGAAAAACAATTTCACAGTCTTTGAGATTTCCTTCCTCGCCTGTGGAATTCTTCTTATATACAATTTCTACTTGGTCATGGTTTTTTAGGACTTTTTGAATCTCCTGTCCTACCATACCGGTATATCCTACAATTCCTATTTTATGCATACTCCCTCTTTCTGCCAGACCTTTGTTTTTCAGTCCTAGCTGATGCATGATTGCATTATTATACACAATTGTGAATATTTATGCAATAGGCATACTTATCCATGAACTATTATTTTACCACATATTTGAAAAATGAAAAGAGGCTTGTTGCATTTGCGCTTTCTGGGTCATTGACTATATCAATTACTTATCAAACAGGGCCAGCAACCGTTTTAACAAATCAGAAGAATACCCTGTATAAGTTTGGTCACTGTAGCGCAAATACTTCCCTGCAATGGAAATTGTAAGTTTTTTTCCTTACGGTTAACTACAAAACAGCCAAAATGTTATCTACTTTAGTTAACGAAAACGCCATTTTGTAGATAACCTTCTCAAAAATAATTAATACACCTTCCCCATGCAACGCTGGACATAGCCTTTGCAGAACGCATCCAGCTCGCGCAACACCTCCGGCGAAACATCAAAACGGAAAATCTGCTCCATAGGGGCAGACACAATATGAGAAATGGCTTTGCGGGCACTTTCTGACAGCGCCACCATACCCTGCTCCACTTCCACACCTTCCTCCGTTACACGGGGTTGGAAGCCCAAATTACTCAAAAAACGAATTTCAAAAATATGTACTACCAACTGGGGATTTTTCAATGTGTTGGCAATAAAATGTAAAGAATTTAAAAGAAGTCGCAGAATCTCTTTGCACCCTTCCGCAACCCCTTCCGGTACACCGTCGTTGGTTAAGCGCATCAAATACGCTGCCCGGTTCAGCTTGTCCAAATCCGTTCGCAACGCAAAGAAAGACTCCTCCACCTCTGCACTTTGCATCCGAAAGGTCTCTCGTGTTTGATACAGCATAAAATGACTTGCGCAAAAAAGCTGAGAACATGCTACAAACTTACTTCTCGGCCTTCTTGCGCCGCCTACCCAAATATGCACTTTTCCGTAATCCTCTGTAAGAATGGTCAGCGCCCTGTCGGCCTCGCCCACATCGTTTTGCTTAATGACCACGCCAAAGGTTTTTACATAGTCCGCCATACTATTCTTCCGTTTCCTTTTTCATTTCGGGAAGCAACTCTCCCTCATCGGCATATTCCTCAAATCCCCGTAATTCCCTATAAAGTAAATAGGCTTCCGGGTCCCCTGTTTCCTCAAAAATATCCCATGCAAAATCTCTTAGTTTCATGAAAAGCCCATCCTCCTGTTCCGTTTTCGTACTCTTTATTGTCTCTCTCTTTGATAACAATATACGCCGAAAAATGGAAAAAGGTTTTCAAAAAAACAGGGCTTATTCTTCTTCGCGATATCCTAAGGTTTTTAACATGGTGGGGCTGTTTCGCCAATCATCTTTTACCTTGACCCAAAGTTGTAAATTTACTTTGGCCCCTAAAAGTTTTTCACATTCTTGACGGGCATAAGTGCCAATTTGCTTTAACTTTGCACCCTGCTTGCCAATTAAAATTGCTTTGTGGGAATTCCGCTCACAGTAAATAGTCGCATCAATATCAATGATCTTTCCACCCGGGCGCACTTTAAAAGATAATATTTCCACGCCGGTTCCGTGGGGTACTTCATCGTTGGTCAGTCGCAAAATCTTTTCTCTGACAATTTCTGCCACCATTTCCTTTTCTGTTTGATCGGTAGCAATGTCATCTTCATAAAACAAAGGACCCTCCGGCAGAATCTTTAACAATTCTTCCAAAACAGCGTCCACACCTTTTTTCTTCAAGGCACTTAAAGGAATGACTGCTGCAAACTCCATAAGCTGGGTGTATTTTGCAATCAGTGCCAACAAGGTTTCCCGCTTGACAAGGTCAATTTTATTGATGATTAAAATAACAGGCACATTGGCTGCCTTCAATTGTTCCAGAATTTCTTTATCCCCGTCGGTAGGTTCTGTATCTGTGGCTTCTACTAAAAACAAGCAGGCATCCACATCTTCCATGGCCTTTTCCGCAGCACCCACCATATATTCTCCCAAACGAGTCTTGGGCTTATGAATCCCCGGGGTATCGATAAAAATAATCTGGCAATCGTCCTCTGTATAGATAGCACGAATGCGGTTTCTGGTAGTTTGGGGCTTTGGCGACATGATGGATATTTTTTCCTTCATGATGCAGTTGAGCAATGTGGATTTTCCCACATTGGGCCGTCCGATTAATGTTACAAATCCTGATTGAAATCCCATAATATCTTTCCTTCCAAATTCCTGTCCTTAATTTCCTCTTGTAATGTTCAGTTCCTGCAAAACTGCTTCCTGCTTTTGGAACATCAACTGTTCTCTCTCCGGTACATCATGGTCGTACCCCATTAAATGATACATGCCGTGAACTGCCAAAAAGGTAATTTCCCGTAGCAAAGAATGCCCATATTGGGTTGCCTGTTCCGCCGCCCGTTCCAAAGAAATAATAATGTCGCCTAACATGATTCTGTCCGTTTCCGGATTGACGTCCTCTTCATGGCAGACTGCTTCGCCGTCCATTGCTTCCAACAAAGGAAAAGACAACACATCCGTTGGGGCATCTACATCTCTTTGTTCCTGATTCACACGCCGGATACTTTCATTGTTGGTAAACATAACAAACACTTCCATGTCTTCTCCGGGTAAAAATCCTTTTACCGCCAGATTGCAGGCTTTTACAATTGCCTCCTCAATGGCTTCCATGCCTTTCTTCTCTAAAGAGCCTTCTGCAAACTGTACCGGCTCTCCATATTCAAATTGTACTTCACATTTATGTTCCATCTTTTAACCTCCCGGGTATTCATCCCGTTTATGATAATAGCCTTCAATTGATTTCAAAAATTGTTTTTTTATAACAGAAATATCCTTCATGGTCAACGGGCAATTTGCCAACTGGCCGTCTGCAATCTTACCATCCACAACAGAATCAATGCGTTCTGCAATAGCTTCTACACTCTTATCCTGCAAAGCCTTGGTAGCTGCTTCTACGGAATCTGCTAACATAATAATAGCTGCCTCTGCAGAAGCAGGCTTGTCCTCTTGGTAACGAAAATCTTCCTCGTCCACAGTTTCCCCATTCTGCTCTGCTGCTTTCCGCGCCTTATTATAAAACCATACGACCTGGGTATCCCCGTGATGTTGTCCAATAATTTCGATAACTTGAGGTGGCAGATGATATTTTTCTCCCAACCGAACGCCTTCTCTGGTATGGTCAGTAATAATTGCCACACTTTCATAAGGGTCCATTTTATCATGCGGATTTTCACCATGAATATTTTCCATGAACATGAGGGGATCCTTTAACTTTCCGATGTCATGATAATAGGCCCCCACGCGAGCCAAAGCAGCATTGGCGCCCACCTTTTCTGCGGCTGCTTCTGCCAGATTCCCCACCATAATGCTGTGATAGTACGTCCCCGGTGCTTCCACCGTCAAACGCTTTAACAACTTGTTCGTGGGATTTGCCAAATCCAACAAACCAAACTTGGACACAATTCCCGCAGTCGTTTCAAAAAACGGCAACAATCCTATAGTAGCAACCACACAGCCAAAAGTAATGGCAGCGGAAATAATAGCATCTCTTGCAAAGGTATCCAGCACAAAGCCGGTAATGCCATGATATACAAACAAAATTATCAGATTGCTGATGGCCAGCATGATACCCAACACAGGAAACTCTCTTCTTTGGTCTATCTTAGCTGCCAACACAGTTCCTAAAATACCAGTAAACAAGTTCATGAAAAGAACAGCGGGTGCTACAGCCGCAAACGGCAATACTGCCAGCACCAACAATACTGTCATAAATTCTGCAGTTCTTTTATCCGTAATAAAGGTCAGTACCAACGGCACTAAAATTATGGGCATGGCATACAAATTCCAGTTTGCAAGCAAACAAGAAAGTAGCAAAGTAACCATCATCAAGGCACTGATTGCACCCTCATAGTGAGGTTTTAACTGCTGTTTTGACCAGGTGTGGTACAGATAGTAGCTACCCAAAAAGACCAACAGTGCGGCATACACTACCACCCCAATTTCAAACAGCACGCTTAAAGAAATTAAATTTTCCGGATTATGTAAAATTTCCGTATAAGTTCCGGTAAAACGCAAAATCAAATAAGTCAGCACAAAGGTTGCTGCCACAATCAGCCAGTTAAATACCTTGCTTCGTTCCATTTTTTTCATGTTCCACCTCGTCTGCCTTCGTAATTTTCATAGGCCTTTATTATCTTCTGCACCAGTGCATGTCTTACCACATCTTTCTCTGACAAATATATAAATGCAATATCCTCTATTCCTTGTAAAATCCGAGTGGTTTCTTTTAGACCGGACTTCTTGTCGTTGGGTAAGTCAATTTGGGTAATATCCCCAGTTACCACAGCCTTTGAGCCAAATCCAATTCTGGTCAAAAACATTTTCATCTGTTCTGCCGTGGTGTTCTGCGCTTCGTCCAGAATAATATAGGCATCATCCAAAGTGCGTCCACGCATATAGGCCAAAGGTGCTACTTCAATAACTCCCTTCTCTAAATATTTTTCAAAAGCATCGGCCCCCATAATATCAAACAAAGCATCATACAGCGGGCGCAAATAGGGGTCAACCTTGTCCTGTAAATCTCCGGGTAAGAATCCCAGCTTTTCCCCTGCTTCCACTGCGGGCCGAGTGAGAATAATCTTGCTGACCTCTTTGTTGCGGAAGGCAGTGACCGCCATAGCCACAGCCAGATAGGTTTTGCCCGTACCTGCCGGTCCGATGCCAAATACAATGGTCTTGCTTTTTAATGCCTCAATATATTTTTTCTGTCCTAATGTCTTTGCCTTAATCTGCTTTCCACGATTGGTAACACAAAGCACATCCGGGTGGAAATCGCCTATGGCACTTCCCTGACCCCCTGCTACCATATCGATGAAATAGGTGACGCCCTGCCGACTGACAGGCTCTCCGCGCTGCACCTGGGCAAACAGTTTTTTCAATACTACCTGGGCCCGGTCCACATCTGTAGGTTGTCCCAAAACAGAAATCGCATTTTCCCGTAGCATGATTGTAACGGAAAACGCTTCTTCAATCAATCGGATATTTTCATCCTTTGTACCAAAAACCAATTCCGCATCTGCTAAATTTTCTATATGAAGCTGCCTCTGCTCCTGCATGTAGTTCTTATCCTCCTGTAATGGGCGCCAAAACGCCTATACTCTCTATACATTCTACTATAACTACCACGCAAATTCCATCATTTTGCGTATTTTCGTAGGAAAAATTTATTTTTTGCACCTCCGCCGCCTCCGGAATTTGTGCCAGGCACTTGGCATACGCCTGCTGTTTGGCATTTTCCAATGCGGTATCTCCATCAATTTGCACCACATCCTCCTCACACTCCAGCCAGGTATAGCGATGCAGCGTAATGGGAAGCCTGATTTTTCCAAACAACAAAACATGCCGGCTTTCCTGCAACTGGTCATAAACAGCATACGGACTGTCCGTGTTGGACAGTGGAATGGAAACCCCCAGAATTTCCAGTGTGTTGGCCATCGTGCTGTTTCCCGTTCTGGTCCGCACGGCTTCCAAAGTAGTTACTACCTGGGTTGCCTTGTACCAGGTTGCAGCGGTTACGGTACCGTGGGCATGGACCTGATAGGTATCCGTTTCATCATAACGATTTTTCACGGTGCCGGAAATCAGCAAATCCCCTGCTGTCACAGTTTGCCCTACTTCTACATTTTTTACACCGTTTTTCACATCCATTGCCACAATGACGCCATCCTTTTCCGCCACCACATCGCAAGGTTCTGTATACGGAATAATTTGGGGATGGCCCGTAAAACCGGCGCCGTCTACCACCAAAGTTGTTCCCGTCAATGTCACCTCTGCCCAGGCCAGTTCCTCATCAAACTTGGATTTTAATGTTGCAGTCAGCGCCTCGTCGTCAATAGAAGTGGTCCAGGTACCAATTTGGATGCCGTTTTCCTGTAAACACTGTAGTACTTCCTGTTTGGAAACTTCGGCAGGCACATTGATTTCAATGGTGGCAAGGCGATTAGCAAGCACCAGTAAGATGGCCAGGCCGCAAAGACCGCTTAGGAAAAATGTTTTTCGGTGCAACCACTTTGCAAGCACAAAAGCCGGCCCCCATCTATCCAAAATATGCATGCGACATCTGGCCTTTCGTGCCACCGGTCGCAGCTTTCGAAAACTTTTCACACAAATGTCTCCTTGAAAGGTATTGGCATCCACCTGCTTTACATTTTGAAAAAAGCAGCCTCGTTTTGCAGCAATATTTATCATTTTTTCCGGCATATAGCCTTTGATTTGCAACCTGACCGTTCCGTATTGCAATCTTCACGCCTCCTCCATAAAGCAAATTTGCCGAACCGTGCCCTCGATGCAAATGCTGCCTGCACCGATTTCTTTTACACACAAGCAGCTTCCTTGTATCTGTAGTTTTCCTTGTATGAGCCGGAGCAAAATTTCTTCCGTGGAATATTTCAAAATGGAGCTGTAGTTCTCAATGGAAATGCGTTCAAACCCAATCATGCAGATTTCCGGCTGTTGCCTGACCATAGATTCCGGTGCGCCCATGGCCCGCAGCATTTTCTGTTTGAAAGGCTCTTTCATCCCGCTGTCATCTCCTTTGCATAGGCAGCCAGGTCATCCGGGGTACCAAAGGTGTAGCCCGCCGCTTGTGCGCCTTTAATCATGGCATCCAGCCCATTGGCATTATCTTGAGAAACCGCATGCAGTAAAAGGACTGCCCCATTATGTAAATTATTCATGACCATGTCATAGGCATACTCCGTTCCCTTTTGATTGTTGACATCCCAATCTGCATAGGCAAAACTCCAAAAAAGATTGATATATCCAAGCTGTTGTGTAATAGCCAGTGAATTTTCGTTATACTCCCCTTTGGGCGGCCGTAAAAAACGCATGGTAGTTCCGAATTTTTGAGAAAAGGCTTTATCCAGTGAAGTTAACTCCTCTTCCATGGTTGCTTTGTCACAGGTAGGCAGAGACGGATGGTTATAGGTATGATTCCCTACTTCATGGCCCTCTTCCACCATACGGCGAATCAAATCCTCCTCCCGTTCCAGATAATCCCCGGTGATAAAGAAGATTGCCTTGACACCATTTTCTTTCAACACATCCAAAATCTTTGCCGTATACCCATTTTCATAGCCTTCGTCAAAAGTTAAATAAATTGTTTTTTGTGTGGTATCTCCCACATAGAGAGCGCCATACTTTTGTAATAGTGCCGGTGCACCGGGGTCTGTCCCCGGTGTTTCCCCGTTGCTGTTTCGTTGCAAGCCCCATCCGATAACCCCTGTAGCCGGATTGGTAGATACTTCTTCATACGCATACTGCAGTTCCTCTATTTCCTGACGCTGTTCCTGCATTAAACTGAAAAATATTTGATAGACCGCGATACTAATACAAAGCACCAGCATTGCACCCCAGACAGCAGTTTGTTTTATGGCTTTCATTCTTTTTGTCTCCAGGCCGCTTCTCTGGTTCTATTATATCGACGGATTGCGGATTATATGTGTGAAAAATATGGAAGAAAGTCGGGCTGGCGTTGCCTGGGCAAACGTAAGTGGTCGCTGCTTCTAGAATTTCTCAAAAAAACGCAAATTCTAGAAACATTTTGTTTTTTTCTTCTAGAATTTCCTTAAAAAGGGCAAACTCTAGTACATGTGTCCATATGTACTAGAATCTTAAAAAAATTGACCATTCCTAGAACCAATTATATAAATGCTTCTAGAAGCCCAAAGAAATCATAAATTTCTAGAACCAACAGCATTCCCAATATGGCATTGCGGGAGGAACGAGTACTGTAAAGAAATAAGGTGGCAAGAAAACCCTATGCCTTTAAAACATAGGGGCTTTCATCAAGATACAAGGCATGCAACAGTCTTTCATTCAGAAAAATACCCACTCTTTGGTTTTACCATTTCCATGAAAATCAGCCAAGGTGGTAAAACGTTTTGGGGAAATTCAGGTTGCCAACCAAGTGGGCGTCTCCTTTTCAATCGAGTA
>CAYMRI010000040.1:0-378 GCA_964392835.1 uncultured Eubacteriales bacterium | reverse complement strand
CTCTCACACCACCGTGCGTACCGTTCGGTACACGGCGGTTCCTTAGTTTTCATATACTTTCAGATAAAACTCTGTGAATGTAGGATATCCCCATTCACGGAGTTTTTCGTTGCTCAGTGCAAACTGTACCATTCGATTGGAACTACAGTTCCATATGCCTTGGCGCATATTTGCGTGCCAAGCAACAAATGCTTCATCCATTCCAAGACTTCTTAGCCTTTTGAGGCGTGTTTTGATTTTCTTCCACTGTTTCCAATAGATTGCCCGGATTCGATGCCGTAACCACCCATCCGTGTCTCTTACCAGCCTTTTCATATCTGCCATTCCAAAGTAATTTACCCATCCTCTGATGAATTGTGTGAGCTTTATCGCTCTCTT
>CAYMRI010000039.1:0-14068 GCA_964392835.1 uncultured Eubacteriales bacterium | reverse complement strand
CTTTTGAATTGGTTTGCCAGACAGTGTTACTACTTATGAAAAATTTAGATTGCGCTGGGGCTGCATAGAAAGGGAACATAACATGAAAACAAACCATTTCAAACTCCTTTCCATCTTCCTATCTCTGTGCCTTTTCTGCACAGGGTGTTTTGATGGCGGTGATGTGCACGATGTAACACCGAATATCCCGTCGTCGCCTGCCCCTACTCGAGAAACCACACAATTGACAGCAAAACAACGGGATGCCTATGAACAAATGACCTTGTTTATCCAAGAAGGGTTTCGTACCTATGGCATCGAAGGAAGCTACCAAGCCTATTTTGGAGAACTTGTAATGCCGGTAATACTAGGCAAAGAACAAGTTGGTTCTTGTAAGATTTTACTGGAAGGTGAAACCGGACTTTGGGAGGAACAATTGTACTTTTCTTACGTTGCAGATCAAGATTGGTATACCTTTGAAGGGGAATGGGAACCGCTTTTGGCAGGAGATGTAAGTTGGGCTGAGAGCGAAGACAGCGATTTTGTTGTACAAACGCGCGAGAATTATGTGTATAAAACCGAGATTTCTCAAGAGAAACAATTTACAATTCCGGTTCGTTATCAAGCAGGAAATGGGCCGGTGGATCATCATGAACTTTGGACTGATGGGGATTATCATGAAAATTCCAATCACTATGGCTTTCGGTCTATGCTTTACAGTTATTTGGATGATCGATTGAAATTTTATGCAACAATTGGGTATCCTGAAATTTTTAGTGAAGATGATGTGTTAGAAGTAACTGTAAATGATACGATTCAAAAAGAATTAATAGGACAGATTGGGAAAGATGATATGTATGGGGAAATGACCTCCCGATATAAGATTGAACGAGCGGATGATGTGTATTTTTCTCTGTCCTGTTATAAATCCTACAATACGCAATGGGGCGCGCATCCGGCTGAGTGGCCTGCGACTCTTACTATCAATATGGAAACAGGTGCAGTCGTAACTTTGGAAGATATTGTGGGTGAAAAATGGAATTTGCAAACCTTGCTTGCCAGTGATGCATTTATTTGGGACCAACCTTGGATGCAGGAGGAACCTCCGGAAGGATGGGAAGAAGAGGTTAGAAAAGATGCAAGCGATGACACTTTAAATGATTATAATAGTAAATTTTATTTAACGGAAGATAGTTTGGTTTTGTATGTTTATTATTGGGATGACTATTTTTCCATTGAAGCCAAGCTTTCCGATTTGGGATTGGAATAAAGGAGGAACTTTACATGCAGTTTCCATTGGGATTTCAAGAAAAAATGATAGCGTTGTTGGGCGAGGAAGAAGCGCGGGCGTTTTTTCAAAGTTATGAAACAGAGCGGGCATACGGATTACGCCGAAACCTGCTGAAAATAGACGAAACTACCTTTTTGAATAAAATGCCTTTTGTGTTGGAACCTGTTTCTTGGGCAAAAGAGGGCTACTACTATCAAGGGGAAACCGACCAGCCGGGAAAACATCCCTATCACGAGGCCGGTCTTTACTACATACAAGAACCCAGCGCTATGTCGGTGGTGGAATATTTGAATCCCCAACCGGGTGAAGTGATTTGCGATCTTTGCGCTGCACCGGGGGGCAAAAGTACCCAGATTGCAGGCCGGATGCAAGGAGAGGGACTGTTGGTTTCCAACGAAATCATTCCGTCACGAGCAAAAATCTTATCTCAAAACATAGAACGCATGGGTATTCGCAACGCTGTGGTACTCAATGAAACCATGGAACGGATGGAACAATTTTTCCCTACATTTTTCGACCGTGTCTTGGTAGATGCTCCCTGTTCCGGGGAAGGGATGTTTCGGAAGAATCAGGCGGCGGTAGACGAGTGGAGTCCGGAACAGGTGTTGTTTTGTGCAGAAAGACAGGCTATGATATTAAACTGCGCGGCTACCATGCTAAAGCCGGGCGGTACACTGGTTTATTCTACCTGCACTTTTTCAACCGAGGAAAATGAACTGCAGATAGAAGGTTTTTTGCAGACGCATCCGGACTTTCAATTAGAAGAGACAAAGAGACTGTGGCCTCATAAAATAAAAGGGGAAGGACATTTTATTGCAAAGCTCCGAAAAGCAGAAGACGCAGAAGCAAATTCTCGTAAAATCCCCTGTGTTTCTGGTGTACAGGCATCTGCCTTGACAGAGTGGAAAGCCTTTTGCAAAGGGACTTTGCGTACAGAATTAACAGGAATTCCTATTGCGTTTGGCGAACACTTATATTTGGTGCCAAAACAAATGCGTTCTATGGATAAAATGAAAGTGGTGCGCCCGGGACTGCATTTGGGTGAAAATAAAAAGAATCGATTTGAGCCTGCGCATGCTTTGGCGTTAGCGTTGTCGCCGGAAGATGTGGCACAACAACACGAATTGAAAAGCATTCAAGATGCAGAATGCTATCTGCAGGGCAATACGGTGGAATGTGCCGATGACCTAAAAGGATGGACGTTGATGACTGTGGATGGTTTTTCCATAGGATGGGGGAAGGCACAAGACGGTATTTTGAAAAATCATTATCCTAAGGGATTGCGAAGGGCTTAAACATATATTATTATTAGGTTATAAAAATAATGCGCTAGGGAAGGATAAAGATTATGGCAATTTTAGTAGCCGGAGGAGCAGGCTATATTGGCTCCCACACTTGTGTAGAACTGCTGGATGCAGGATACGACATTATCGTTGTAGATAACTATTACAACAGTTGCCCGGAAGCATTAAACCGGGTTAAGAAGATTACCGGTAAGGACTTCCGTTTTTATGAGTGCGACATTTTGGACCGGGAAGGCATGGACAAGATTTTTTCTGAAAATGAAGTTGATGCCGTGATTCATTTTGCCGGCTACAAAGCGGTTGGAGAATCCGTAAAAGAACCTTTGAAGTACTTCCATAACAATATTGAAGGTACTGTAGCTTTGTGTGAAGTGATGGAAAAGCACAATTGCCGCAAAATCGTATTCAGTTCTTCTGCAACCGTTTATGGCATGCCAAAAGAAGTGCCTATCCGTGAAGATTTTCCTTTGTCTGTGACCAATCCGTATGGCAGAACCAAATTGATGAACGAAGAAATTTTGAGAGATTTATATGTTTCCAATCCTGCTTGGAGTATTGTACTTTTGCGGTACTTTAATCCCATCGGTGCCCATGCAAGTGGTTTAATCGGGGAAGAACCCAAGGGCATTCCAAACAACCTGATGCCCTATATTACCAAAGTGGCAGTTGGTGCATTGGAACAGTTAAGCGTTTTTGGCAATGATTATCCTACCCATGACGGCACCGGCGTTCGAGACTATATCCATGTAGTAGACTTGGCAAAGGGCCATATTAAAGCGGTGGAAAAGGCTATGCAAACAGCGGGTGTACATACTTATAATTTGGGAACCGGCACAGGCTACAGTGTTCTGGATTTGGTACATGCGTTTGAAAAGGCTTACGGAAAGCCGTTGCCTTATCGTATTGTAGATAGACGACCGGGAGATGTGGCGGAGTGTTATGCAGACCCCACCAAAGCTTTTGAGGAATTAGGTTGGAAAGCGGAATTGGATGTCAACCGTATGTGTGAAGATTCCTGGAGATGGCAGAAAAATAATCCTAAGGGATATGATGTGTAACTGTGATTGTGTTAACAAACCCGATGCTTTTTGAAAAAGTGTCGGGCCTTTTTTTGGGGGTTGCGCAATTATCTTAGCAGAAGAGAACTACCAACAGCATGGAACTGTAGGCTATGCGGTGAAAAGACAATAAATGCACCTATTTACAATGTAAAATGTGTTTATATGCAATTGCATTGTAAATATAGTTACAGTATTATAAGCATAAGCGGAAAAATATTTTTTGGAGGAAACGGAAATGAAGAAAACTGTATTACAAGGGATATCGGTTTTGTTAGTTGCTATATTGGCATTTGCTTTGTGTGCGTGTAACACAGATAGCGGTGATGCACAAGCGACTGTAAGCCCGACTGCAACACAAAAGAGCACAGCCACAAAAGCACCGGCAACGACTGCTCCGGCAACCACTGCTCCGGCAACCACAGATGCTACAACCACAGCGAATACAACATCGTCAAGCGGTGCAGAAACAGCTGCTAAACCGACGGATGAGCCGGAAGATGATTTGTATGATACTGATTATAAGGCTGTTTCCGGCAAAGCAGTCATTGATGGTAAAATTGATGATGCTTGGAACAATGCGGAAACAGTAACCCTGGATTATATCAAGAAAGTAGACCGAGACGAATCTGATGCGCTCATTGATGCACGCATGATGTGGGATAAGGACGGTTTTTACTTCCTGTTTGAAATTACCGATGAAGAAATTTCACAGGAAAATGGTGTTGGAGATTACCAAAATGATGGTATTTACATATACATTTCCGAAGATTTGCAGGAAGGAACCGGTGCGTTCACCGATTTTACAGACGGAACCTATCAATTTGCTTTGATTTCTGATGCGTTGGAAATGCTTCCCAGATATGGAAATGCTGATGAAGTTGAAAATTGCACATCTGCATATAAAATTACAGATACCGGTATGGTCATTGAATTTTTCTATCAACCGGCATATGCAGAATTGACAGTGGGTACACAGATGTTTTTGGATTTCCAATACAACGATTGTTCTGGTGGTTCCAGATTGTGCGCATTTGGATGGTACAACGATAGTGACAGCAATGCTTTGACAGATTTGTGGGGCGTAGTGAAATTGGTAGAAACAGTAGCATAATTTTATTTTCGTGAGTATTGTTTTTGTGAGAGGGTGAGAGAAAATTCTCATCCTCTTTTTTTTCACTTCGTTCTGCGGGAACACATATAGTAATACTATAAAAACGCAGAGTGGGGAAGAAAGACCATGTATTTTGATCATGCGGCAACCAGTTGGCCTAAACCCTGGGAAGTAGTAGGAAAAGTGAATGATGCCTTGTTGAAAGCAGGTAATCCGGGACGAGGCAGTCATGAAGCGGCCCTTTGGTCTGCTGATATTGTTTTTCAAACAAGGGAAGCAGTAGCAGATTTGTTTGGCGTGAAGAATCCCTTGCAAATTGGCTTTACGGAAAATGCTACCGGTGCTTTGAATTTTGCCATTGCCCAGATAGAAGGACCGGTGATAACCACGGCAATGGAGCATAATTCTGTCTTGCGCCCCTGCTATGCTAAGGGAAAGGATATGCTTACTATTATCCCGGCGGATAACAAAGGGGATTTAGATCTGGATTTTTTTGTACAACAGATACGCAAACATCGTCCCAAGGGTGTGGTTATGACCCATGCATCCAATGTGACCGGAACTATTTATGATGTCGCTCGGATTGGCGCAGAATGCAGAAAACAAAATATTCTATTTATTGTGGATGCTTCCCAGACTGCTGGCGTAGTGCCTATTCACATGGAACAACTGCAGGCGGATATGATTTGCTTCACAGGACATAAAGGGCTGCTGGGCCCCCAGGGAACCGGGGGGATTGCGGTGCGGGAAGGATTAAAAGTGCCGCTGAAACCTTATAAAAAAGGAGGATCCGGTAGTAATAGCTTTGCAAAAGAGCATCCCAACGATATGCCGGATGCTGTTGAGGCGGGAACGCTGAATACCCATGGTATTGCAGGTTTGCTGGCAGGGGTTCGTTATGTAAAAAGGTATGGTGTGGAGCGGATTTTTCAGCATGAAGAAATGCTGGCAGACCTGTTCCGGCAGCGGATTGCAGATATTCCCGGTATTGAGCTTTACGGAAACCCCAAAAGACCCCATGTTGGCATTGTGTCTTTGAATATGCCGGGGATGGACAGTTCGGAATGCAGTCAGCTGCTGGCTGACCGGCAGATGTTTGTCAGAGGGGGCAGTCATTGTGCGCCGCTTGCCCATGCGGCTTTGGGTACTGTAGAAACCGGTGCGGTGCGTTTTAGCTTTGGTGTTATGAATGATAAAAAAGAAGTGGAGCAGGCGGCAATATTTTTGCATAAAATGGGAGAATATAGTTGAAATTCCTGCGACTTAATAGTAAAATGAGGCAAAATAGTGAAAGAAAAAGGGGGCCTGTTTATGAAACACAAAGGACGCCGAATCTTGAAACTGTATACGATGCTGTTTTGTGTGATACTTTTGGTAGTATCATTTTTTTGTGCCGCTTGTAGCCCATTGGTATCTGATTCTGACGGCAATGTTGGGAGTGCTACGGCGACTGCTGACTCCCAACAAACCACTGCAGACATAGTGACAACGCCATCTGCATTGACAGCATCTCCGGAAGCAACCACAGCCCAGCCGACGCCGGAACCAACAGAAGATTTATCGATGTATGCGGTAAATCCCATTACGGGTGTGCAGAATATGGAAAAATCCAATGAAGGGAAACGGCCTCTTGCTATTATGATTAGCAATATTAAGAAAGCCACGCCTCAATTTGGTATTACAGAATGCGATATGTACTATGAAATCGAAGCAGAAGGTGGCATTACCAGAATTATGGGTATCTTTGCAGATGTTTCTGAAATTCCCTCCATTGTAGGACCGGTGCGTAGCGCCCGGGAATACTATGTGGATTTGGCCATAGGATATAATGCGCTTTTTGCACATTATGGAACCAGTACCACAGCACAAAGCAGAATCAATAAATATGATGTGGATAATTTGGACGGTATGTTTTTGTCCAAAACCTTTTGGAGAGATGCTGAAAGACAGAAAACCGCAGGCTCCGTTCATTCAGCGGTAACTTCCGGGGAAAAACTGGCAGCCGCTATTAGTTCTAAAAAATATAGTACTGCCGGTAGCATCGGTAATTTTTTCAACTTTTATCACCAGAATAATTTTGCGATAGACGGCACTTTGTCGGCAACTACAGTTTCTGCAAAGTTTTCCGGCTCGACCACAGCTGTATTTGACTATAATGCCCAGGACAAGCTCTATTATAAAAGTCAGTTCGGGGCACCTCATGTGGATAACGATGGAAAGCAGATTGCAGTGACCAATGTCATTGTATTGTATACCAATATTAAAGTGGTGGATGATGAAGGACATCTTTCTGTGGATTTGTCCAAAGGAAAGGGGTATTATTTTTCCGGTGGGGTAGGAAAGGAAATTACCTGGAGCAAAGGGGCGGTTACCAATCCAATTTGCTATTACAATACTGATGGTAGTGAGTTGACGGTAAATGCGGGAAAGACCTATGTCTGCATTGTTCGTTCTACAGATGCGATTACTTATAAATAAGTGAGGCGATATTATGAATCAGGATCAGCAATATTATGACTTAATTAAAATTTTCAGTAACAACCGTTATAGACCGATACGTATTTTTATGCATATGTACAAAGAAAGTTGGAAAGATTTGCTGTTGGCACTCCTTTTCTTTTGCATTAAGCACAGCCCTGTCTGGGTCATTCCGGTAGTTACTTCTAATGTCATTACTGCCATTACAACACCGGCCGAACACTCTATAACAGAAATTTATATTAACATTGCCATTGGTGTGGTATTTGTATTGCAGAATTTATTTACCAACATTATCTTTGCAAAATTCTTCAGCAATGCCATGCGAAGCGCAGAAGCCAGAATGCGGGGTGCTATGGTGCGGAAGTTACAGCAACTTTCTATTTCCTATCATAAGGAATTGCAAATGGGTCGCATTCAATCTAAAGTACTTCGGGATGTGGAATCCGTGATTACGCTGGCAAATCAACTGTTTATGGGCTTTATTCCCATTATATTAAATACTGCGGTGGCTTTGGCGGTTACCATCAGTAAGAGCTGGATTGTAACCCTGTTTTTCCTAATGACCATTCCGGTGGCAGTGACGATTGTGGCAGTATTCCGTAAACCTATGCGGGAGAAAAATGCCAGCTACAGAAAGGATGTAGAAGCCATGTCTACAAAACTGACAGACATGGTGGAAATGGTCCCGATTACCAGAGCCCATGCAGTAGAAGAAGTGGAAATTGACCATTCCGATGTGCAATTGAATAATGTAAGAACCAGAGGTTGGGAACTGGATTTGCTCAATGCAAAATTCGGCGCTGCTTCCTGGGTAACTATGCAGTTGTTTCAGTTGGGTTGTTTGCTATTTACCGGTTGGATGGCATTTAACGGCCGCATTGAGGTGGGGGATGTAGTACTGTTCCAAACCTATTTTTCAAATATTATGGGACAGGTTTTGAATCTGGTAAATATTTATCCTATGTTGACCAAAGGATTTGAGTCCATTGATTCCATTGGAGAAATTTTATGGGCAAGGGACGTGGAAAATTATGCCGGCAAGAAAAATGTGACCACTGTGGAAGGTAATTTCCACTTTGAGAACGTAGATTTTTCCTATGCGGATTCTACACAGCATGTTTTGAATCAATTTAATTTTGATATCAAAGCAGGACAGTGTGTTGCTTTCGTAGGAGAATCCGGGGCAGGTAAATCGACGATTATTAATATGGTAATTGGCTTTTGCCGACCTACCGGCGGTCATTTTTACATCGATGGACTGGATTCGGAAGAGGTAAATATGCATTCTTTCCGGGAACACATTGCAGTGGTTTCTCAAAACGCAATCTTGTTCTCCGGTACGGTTCGTGATAATATTACTTATGGATTAACCCATTATACAGAGGAAGAACTTTGGAAGGCCATTGATGATGCAAATTTGCGGGATGTGGTGGAAAAATTGCCTAACGGCCTGGATACTTTAATCGGCGAGCACGGCGACAAGCTTTCCGGTGGTCAGCGGCAGAGAATTACCATTGCCAGGGCTTTAATTCGAAACCCAAAGGTAATCATTCTGGACGAAGCAACTTCTGCGTTGGACAATACCTCAGAGCGACTGGTACAGGCGGCAATCCGCAATGCAGCAGAGGGCAGAACCATGTTGGTGGTAGCCCATCGATTATCTACCATTCGGGATGCAGATGTGATTGCATTTATCAAAGATGGTGTGTGTACGGAAATGGGGACCTATGATGAATTGTTGGCGTTGAAGGGAGATTTTTACCGTATGCAAAATACATAATAGGTTGAAATGGAGGTTGAATGTATGGCATTGTCAGAACAAAAAATTGAAAAATTAGAGCGGGAATTTGGCGGGGACAAATTGTTGCAGTACGAAAGAAAGAGATGGGGATTCTTCGGACTGCCCTTTACCTTTACCAAGTACTATCTGACAGACAAGAAAGTGGTTGTTCGCTCCGGTTTGTTGAATTTTAACGAAGACGAAATTCTGCTTTATCGCGTACTGGATACCCGAATTCAGTTGGGCTTCTTTCAGCGCATGTTTGGCTTAGGGACATTAGAATTGATTACTTCCGATAAAACCCATGAAACATTGCAGATTAAGAACATTAAAAATGTACGGGAGTTTAAAAATCAGTTGGCCGATAGAGTGGAGCAGGAAAGGCTGCGGGTACGCTTCCGTACCGGCGAATTTATAGATGGCGATGATTGTGATTGCGAAGGAGAAGATGTTTAATCATCAGCGGACACAGGTTTACTAAAAAATGCGAAAATAATTAAGTTCTAGTAAATTTCTTGGTAGATTTACTAGAACTTTTATTTTTATTTGAGATTCCAATAAACCATTTGACGAAAGCGGGGTGGTGTGTTATATTTTTCTCACGGTTAGTCGTGACTAACCCAAAAAAACAAAACCGAAAGGATACATAAATAATGAGTGTAGTGATTATCGGCGGCAACGAGTGTATGACTTGCCAATATGAAAAAATATGCAAAGGGTTCGGCTGTAAAGCCAAGGTTTTTACAAAAGAAAACGGCGCCATCAAAAAGAAGATTGGGACGCCGGATTTGTTGATTTTATTTACCAATACCGTTTCTCATAAAATGGTGGTCAGTGCAGTACAGGAGGCAAAGAGAAACAATGTGACCATCGCCAGAATTCATTCTGCTTCCGCTGCGGCTTTGACTACAGTACTGGAAACACATTGCAAGTGATTATTGCCCGGTGGCTTTTGTTGCATGCCGTTTAATTGCTTCAAAACTTTCTGCGCTGAGAACATGTTCAATACGGCAAGCATCTTCTACTGCAATTTCAGGGGAGACACCCAATTGCACCAACCAATTGGTCAGCAGGGTGTGACGTTCATACATGGTTTCTGCAATGGCAGCGCCTGTTTCCGATAGGGTAATATAGCCCTCCGCATCCATGTGAATATAGCCGTTTTCGCGCAAATTCTTCATGGCAACACTAACGCTGGGCTTTGTGAATTCCAGCTCATTGACAATATCAATGGAACGCACATGACCCTTTTTCTTGTGTAACATTAAAATCGTCTCCAGATAATTTTCTGCGGATTCGTGTATTTTCAAACCGTTATCTCTCCTTTGTAAATATCATATGATATAGAATAGCATAGAATTAGGAATTTTTCAATTGGGGAAATGCCAATGGATAGTTTTTATCTTTAGCGATTCGGAATGTATCTAATGTAATGGTCTATGTTTGGTTGTGGAAGCAATTGAATATGCGTTGCCAGAATTTCAACAAAATGGTAAATCATGTAGCCACCTTTTTCTCGTATCTTTACAAACCGCCTTCCATACCGTAAACTATGCCTAAGATATGGAAAAGAGAGGGTGTGAGGTATTGAAAGTTACGATTCTAAATGCCATAAAAGTGAGTATCGCAGTCGCTTTGGCAATTGTCATTGCAAGCTTTTTAAAGGTGCAATTTGCTTTGTCAGCCGGGATTGTAGCGATTCTGACCATAGCGCCAACCAAAAAAGAAACCGTAAGAATAGCCGTCAGCAGATTGTTTGCCTTTGCATTTGCGCTGGTGATTGCTATCGCTGTGTTTTCCATCGCAGGCATCAATGAAACGGGATTTGTGATATTCGTTTTGCTATATGCCTTTGTTTGTTACTGGCAAAAATGGACGGCGGCATTAGCAATGAATTCGGTTTTGGTTTCTCATTTTTTATCATTGGGATATATGAATATAGATGCAGTTCTGAACGAGTGCTTTATTTTCGCTATCGGCGTAAGTGTGGGCATTCTTGTAAACTTACACCTGCATAGAAATCGGGATGCCATGAATGTGCTTCGAAAGCAGACGGATGAACAAATTGTGCATATTCTTTCCAGGATGGGCGAGCGAATCCGAAATGTGGATTTAGAAGGTTATGACGGAGATTGTTTTCGTAAACTGGAAAAAATATTGCGTGATGCCAAGAACAGGGCGGAGGAAAATTATAACAATCAGCTTGGTAGAAAACGGGATTATGACATCGCATATATAGAAATGCGGGAAAAACAGTATTCTGTGTTGCGCGAAATGTATAAAAATGTGCGAGAGGTGAAAACCAAACCACAGACAGCCGCGTATCTTGCCGGTTTTATAGAAGAGTTGGCAAAAGTGTTTCATGAAGAGAATGATTGTAAGCTTCTGATGGAACAATTTGAAACCATGGACAAATTCATGAAAGCGCAGCCCTTGCCGGAAAACCGGCAGGAATTTGAGGATCGGGCCAGACTGTTTGTGTTCATGCGAAATATAGAGACTTTTATAGAAATCAAAAAGGCGTTTATCGAACTGGAAAAAGTCGAAGGAAAGTGAAAAAAACTCCTTGACTTCCCATCCTCTTTTATGATAGTATATGCCAGTAACCGCACGGCCAGGGCACAAAATACAGTGCAATAATCTGTTGCCCTACAGGGTTCACATGCCGGAAAACGGCGTGTTCGGCGAGTCTATGAGAAATGGGAGGTGCTACAATGTACGCAATTATTGAAACAGGCGGAAAGCAATACAAGGTTTCCGAAGGTGAAGTGATTTTTGTTGAAAAGTTGGATGTGGAAGAAGGCGCTAGCTATACTTTTGACAAAGTAATGGCGGTTTCCAAAGAAGGCGAATTAATCGTTGGCGAACCGTATGTTGCAGGTGCAACAGTTGTTGGTAAAGTGCTTGCACAAGGCAAAGACAAAAAGGTCATCGTTTTCAAGTATAAGCCGAAGAAAGGCTACAGAAACAAGACCGGCCACAGACAACCACATACAAAGATTCAGATTGAGAAAGTAAATGGTTAATGTGAACGTCCTAAGGGACAAAGAAAAGAGAGTACTGGCATTTCAGTGCAAAGGACATGCAGGATATGCAAAGCGGGCAAATGAGTTGGATGTGGTATGCGCCGCAGTTTCCGGAATTGTTTATACCGCTTTGGGATATATGGAAGAGTATTACGGTATGCAGGATTTTACCGAGCAGAATGGTTTCATAAAATGGAATCGACCGGATAGTATCAACCCAGAGACCTTGCAAACAATTACCCCGGTGTTAGATGCCATGGTGGTAGGACTGAAACAAATAGAAATGCAGTACGGAAAACATATTAAAGTCGTTGATGAGGAGGTGTAGTCAATGTTAAAAGTAAATCTTCAATTATTTGCACACAAGACCGGTACCGGTAGTACAAAGAACGGTCGTGACAGTGAGTCTAAGAGACTTGGTGCGAAAAGAGCTGACGGACAATTTGTTCTGGCTGGAAACATCCTGGTAAGACAAAGAGGAACCAAGATTTATCCGGGAACAAACGTTGGAATCGGTAAAGACGATACCTTATATGCACTTTGCGATGGAAAGGTAAGCTTCCAGAGAAAGGGCAAAGATAAGAAACAGGTTTGTATCGTTCCCTAATGATAACATAAGACGCAAATCCCGGGGCTGCTAAGAGGCACCGGGATTTTTTTTGAAGGAGTAAGCACATGTTTATTGATACTGCGAAAATATATGTAAAGGCGGGCAACGGCGGCAACGGCCGGGTCTCTTTTCATAGGGAAAAATATGTGGCAGCCGGTGGTCCCGATGGCGGTGACGGCGGCAAAGGCGGCGACGTTATTTTTTTGGCGGACCCAAACATTTCTACATTGATGGATTTTCGCTATAAAAGAAAATATCGGGCAGAAGACGGCGAACATGGCGGTGCTGCTAACTGCTCCGGAAAAGGTGGAAAGGATTTGCTGGTAAAAATCCCGGTAGGAACCATTGTAAGAGATTCTCTAACCGGTTTGGTTTTAGCGGATTTTACCGAAGCAGGGGAAGAAAAAATCATTGCAAAAGGTGGAAAAGGCGGTGCCGGTAATCAGCATTTTGCTACTTCTACCAGACAGATTCCCAACTTTGCAAAGAGCGGTGAATTTGGCCAGGAATATGAGTTGGAACTGGAACTGAAAGTGCTGGCAGATGTTGGTCTGGTAGGCTTCCCTAATGTGGGAAAGTCCACTTTGCTGTCCATGGTTTCTGCTGCAAAGCCTAAAATTGCAGACTACCATTTTACCACCTTGGAACCAAACTTAGGCGTGGTGTTTGTGAACAGCGAAGCAAGCTTTGTCATTGCAGATATTCCGGGACTCATTGAAGGAGCCCACGAAGGCGCTGGCTTGGGACATAGATTTTTAAAACATGTGGAACGGACAAGACTTTTGGTACATGTGTTGGATATGTCCGGTGCAGAAGGCAGAAATCCCTATGATGATTTTGTGATTATCAATGCGGAATTGCAAAAATATAATGAAAGACTGGCTTCCCGCCCACAAATTATTGTTGCCAACAAGATGGATGTGACCGATGCGGCCACGGAACTGGAATTGTTCAAGGAACAGCTTGTGGAAAACGGTTATGGTGATGTGGAAATTATAGAAATTTCTGCGGCCACTAATCAGGGGGTAAAGGAACTGATGCAGAAAATCGTTGCCATGTTAAAAGACATTCCGTATACACCGTTGTATGAGCCGGAAACTGTGGAAACCAGAGTATATCAAGCCACGGAAGAAAAGCCGTTCCGGGTATTTCGGGATGATAGTGGCAGATATTGTGTAGAAGGCAACAAGGTGCAGCGTATCGTAAATTCTACTAATTTTGACGATTATGAGTCTTTGCAGTACTTTCAACGTGCAATCCGTGCTTTGGGTGTCATTGATGCCTTGCAGGAGGCAGGCATCCAAGAGGGAGATCCTGTAAAAATTTATGATTTGGAGTTTGATTTTGTACTATGACCAGTAAACAAAGAGCAACCTTAAGAAGCATGGCGAACACATTGCAACCTATTTTTCAAATCGGAAAGGG
>CAYMRI010000038.1:0-14293 GCA_964392835.1 uncultured Eubacteriales bacterium | reverse complement strand
GCATATTAACAAAAAAGAAAGGGGGGATGTATATGTCAATGGAAACACAAAAGATACTTAGATTTATTCCAATTATAAATATGATTACAATGTTTTGTTGGATCGGTCTATGTTTTAAAAAATCAATACGACAGCTAGATTATTTTAAATCATTATTAAAAATGTTTGCTTACCTCTTGCTGATTACAGTTGTCCGTATTGCCATATCTTTTATATTTAAAAATGAGTTTTTGGATCAAATAGTTTTTTATATATCTATTTATTTCTATTTTTTCAGCATTTCGTGGGTTTCTGTTCAAGCACAAGAAAAAATATTATCCGCTGAGAAAAAGTAAATTGGGAGTTACTAAGTAAAAACAATTTTAGGCACGAATACCAGTCTTCCTGTTCAATGAGGGAACTTTAGTTCCCTCATTTTCTCAACAAGTTGCTGTAAATAAACAGATTTGATATAATGTTTTTCAAAATAACAATCAGAGAATGTCCTACAATGGAAAAGCTTGTACTTATGATGCAGTAGGCAATCCGATTGTATACAAGGACGAAGACCTGACCTGGACCAAGGTGCGGCAGTTGGCTTCTTACGGAAACAATACCTTCCAATATGGTGCAGACGGCATCCGGTATAAGAAAAACAACACGGTTTACACCTTGAATGGCAACAAGATTTTACAGGAAAAAGATGGAACCGAAATATGATTTTTATGTAACAAAAACTGTTAGGTATTTTTACCTTTTTCCCGCTTTCTTCCGCACTTTCTTCCCAATCCACGCAATGGGGAATCTAACCAGCACAGCACCCAATCCTATAGCCAACAACGTATACCCATAGATTTGCCCATGGGTAAAATTGTAATTCATCACATATACCACAACGGTAAATACCAGCCAGAACAGGATATCCTGTATAATGGAAAGCCAGCGCATTTTTGGAAACAGGAGCAGGGGCAAAGAGAGAATATGGAACAACACCCCGAATCCACACCCTACGGCTCCGTATAACAAAAATAAAACCCCCTGCGTCAGTGCGCTTTCCGGCATTAGATAAACCCTCCCCACCAGGAAGGCCCGGACCGTTTTTTCTTTTGGGTATAAATCAGTTGATGAATGTAACCTTCTACGCACAGTTCCGTGTTTTCCGGATTTAATTCTTTCACTTTCAGACCGGTACCCTTAATGAGGAGCCGCCCCAGCTCCGTGGCCGCCAAAATGGTGTGGTCCTGAAAGCTTTCCACATCTATGACGCCTGTAATGGAAAGGCGTTCCCGGTTGCGGAGGGTAATATTTTGGGATACGGATGGCGTAACTTTCTTTTTCTCCATTGCAGTCTCCTTCATGTTTTTACTCTACTGTATGCACTGGGAAAAATAAAAAGAACTGCAAGTGTTTGCAGTTCTTTTATCCCATGATTTTGATTTTCAAAATTAAAGTCCGTACTTCTTCTTGAACTTATCTACACGTCCACCGGTATCTGCTACTTTTTGTTTACCAGTATAGAAAGGGTGGCACTTAGAACAAATTTCCACGTTTAAATTAGCCTTTGTAGAACCAGTTTCAAAAGTTTCGCCGCACGCACATTTCACGGTTGCCTTCTGATAATTCGGATGAATTCCTTCCTTCATGATGTGTTCACCTTCTTTCAATCATTCATAGTCGCTGCCAGTTGCTTTGGGAGCGACTGCGCACTGTCTACTATAACATAAGGTTTTAAAAGTTGCAAGGGTATTTTTTAAAACCTTTTATATTTAATTTTTACCGAAAGACGTATTGATGGATTTTACAAAATCCTCGTTGGTCTTGGTTTGCAGCATCTTGGTAACAATCATTTCCGTTACATCTGCGGTGCCCAAATTCGCCATGGCCTTTCTAATTGCCCACATACTGTTCATTTCTGTCGGCGTTAAGAGCAATTCTTCTTTTCTGGTGCCTGACTTATTCACATCGATGGCAGGGAAAATTCTCTTTTCAGATAACTTTCTGTCCAGATGTAATTCCATGTTACCGGTACCCTTAAATTCTTCGTAAATGACTTCGTCCATCTTACTGCCGGTTTCCACCAAAGCAGTGGATACGATGGTTAAGCTGCCGCCGTCACGGATGTTTCTGGCAGAACCGAAAAATCTCTTTGGCTTATAAAGGGCGCCCGGATCCAAACCACCGGATAAAGTACGTCCTGTTGGCGGAATCGTTAGGTTGTATGCTCTGGCAAGTCTTGTCATACTATCCAGCAAAATCACAACGTCTTTTCCGTGTTCTACCAATCTTTGTGCCCGTTCAATGACCATTTCTGCCACTTTAATGTGCCGCTCTGGCATTTCGTCAAAGGTGGAGGAAACCACATCCCCTTGTACAGATTCCCTCATGTCGGTTACTTCTTCCGGACGTTCGTCAATTAACAGCACAATCAGTTCTACTTCCGGATAATTGGCAGTGATACTATTGGCAATTTTCTTTAATAATACAGTCTTACCGGCTTTCGGCGGTGAAACCACAATCCCTCTTTGCCCTTTACCGATAGGAGAAATCAAGTCGATAATACGGGTGGAAAGTTCTTTGGAGGAAACTTCCAGCTTTAATTTTTCATCCGGATAAATCGGGATTAAAGATTCAAAAGGCTTTCTTTGCATTGCCACTTCCGGGTCAAATCCGTTAATGGAAACCACGTCAAACAGGGCAGGAAACTTTTCATTGTCCTTCTGCATTCTGCATTTTCCCAATACCATATCGCCGGTCTTCAGGGCATATTTCTTAATCATCAAAGGTGCCACATAGACATCTCTGGAGCCGGACAAATAGCCGGCACTGCGTAAGAAGCCATAACCATCTGCCAATACATCCAACATCCCCTCAAACATGTCATAAGGTTCTTCTACTTCGGGGGCTGGCTCTGCAGGTTGCTCTTCCTGCTTCTTTTGCTGTTGTGCCTGAGACTTCTTATGTCTGCCGGTCTTTCTCACAAAGGTATTTGATGGCTTTGGCGTCGGTTCTGTTACGGTTTCTGCGGGCGCTTCTGCAGTGGATTCTACTGCCGGTTCTGTTACGGGTGCAACAGGCATTTCTGCAGAGGATCCTGCAGGAGCTTCGGCTTCTTCCTTTTTCGCAGATTGTCCCTGTTTCTTAGAAGGTCTGCCGCGTCTCTTTTTGTTGTTGGTGCTCTTTTCTACCGGTACTTCTTCTGCTACAACGGCTTCCACCTTTGTTTCTACGGCTATGGCTGTATCTATAATCTCTGCTACCGGGGCAGGTTGTATGTCTGTTTCTGTATGTTCTGGTTCTTTGGATGGTTGAGACTCTTTCTTTGCTGCAGATGCCTTTTTGGGCGGTCTGCCTCTTCTTTTCGGTTGATTGTTACGTTGTTGGGGTTCTTCTGCCTGCTTTGGTGCAGGTTGTCCGCTTTCCGTTCCGGAAATGGCAGAAATCAGTTGCGCCTTTGTCAGCGTGTCAAAATCAGGAATACCCATCAGTTGCGCAATGTATTTCAGGTCGGCTAAAGATTTGCTGTTCAAATCCACATCTTTCATATTAAATTTATACACCACCTTATTCAATAATAAAAATAAAAACAAAAAAACTAACTACATGGGTCTGGATTATTAGATATATTAATCCAACTGGAATCTACATGTGCAAATATTATAGCACGACAAATAATGTAATGTCAAATCATTCTGATGTCTTCTCCCGCAAATTTACAACAGTCAAATTCGCTGAGTAAACGGGAACCGATACGCTCAGAATAAATGGAAAAAATCTCTTTTAAGTTCAGATTCGTAGAAATCACCGTATGGCAGGGGCGACGACCATTTAAGGCCTTCCGCTTATTTAAAATTTCCAGCAATTCTGCACAACGGGAGTCTGTACGGCTTTCTGTCCCCAAATCATCAATAATTAAAAGTTCTGCCTGGGTCAAATCCGCCATAACCATATTGCCGGCGGTATCTGCACGGCCTGTACGACTGTCCGCAATAATATGAAACATTTCCGTGGCAGATAAATAGAGCACAGGAACCCCTTTTTCCAAAAGGGCGTTGGCAATACAACCGCACATAAAAGTCTTTCCTACGCCGGCTTCTCCGTAAATCAAAATATTTTTCAAACCGGGTTGGCCGAAATTCTCCACAAAATGTTGACATAGATTGTAGTTTTCGCGCATCTTTTCCCGTGGGGAAATATCCAGGCCGTAACGCGGTTTGTCCACCACATCCGGATATACCTCCAGAGAAAAACGCTCAAAAGTCATGGAACGTTCTGCATCCAGGGTAAAATTCTGATATAAATTTTCAATGGCCAATGCACGGTAGCAACTACAATGCTCCGAGCCGTTTTCTCCTTCTATAAAGCCGGTATCCTTGCATTTTTCGCAGGTATACTGTAGGGCAAGCATCTTTTGGTCAATGGCATGTAACGCCAAAAAATCCTCTTTTTCTTTGCGCAGAGAGGCCAGTCTTTCTTTAGAAGCTGTCAATGCGGAAAAATCACTGCCGATAGCAGCTTTGCTCATAGCAACCCCTGTCAGCTTAATGGCATAATCCAATTCCTCCAACGCCGGATATGCGGCATACAAAGATTGTATTCGGGCCTCCAGCGCACTTTGGGCATTGCTGCGCCGTCTTTCATAAATAGAAGAAATATCCATACTGTGATTGCTCATTGCTTCTTTCCTGCTTTCTTTTCCAGAGCGTCAAAAAACGCATCGTCATATTTCCGTTGCCCTTCATATTCCCATCCGGAGGTGCCGGTGGACGGCTTTCCGGACTTTTGGGAAGAGGTCTTTTTCTGGGTTTGGTACTTTTGCTTCTTTTCCGTTTCATAAGCGATAACGGCATCTTTGGTGCGAAGCCCGGCCTGATGCCATTCTGTTAAATATAAATCGTAAGTAGCAACAGACGGATTTTTCAAAGAAACAGATTTCTTTAAAGCCTCTTCTACAATGTCAAAATCATAGCCATAGGTGAAAAACCATTTTTCCAACACCGCTTCCTGGTACTTGTCCAAATTACGGATGGCAGCATTGCGAGTTACCGTACGGCGAAACTCTTTGTATTTATCATACTGCATCATGTACCGTTCCAGTTCCTCTACGGTCTTGACCCCTGCTTTTGCCCAGGTTTCCGCAACGGTTCCTGCATATTTTGTATTTAAACTGCTGCGACCGATTAAGTTTTCGCAGTGTTGTAACAACATAATCATTACCGCATCTTCAAACCCGTATTTTTCAAACCAAAGGTCAATTTCCCGATACCATAAATGGTTCATTTGCCCGTTGAAAAATTTATCGCTGATATGTCTTATGGTGTTTTCCCGGACGGTATTGCATCCGGCCCGTTTTGGAGTGGTCTTTACAGGGTCTACACATTCTTTTGGCCGGTAGTATTGCTGTAACGCCTTTTCTTTTAAATCACAAAGCTGTATTTGGTCCTGCTTTACCTGTAACAGACCGAAGGATTGCAGTAAAGTCAGACTGCGTTCTACGCAGGCCTGTTCCATGTCGCTCAATGCGGGCAGGCGGCACAATTCTATCTTTTCCTGTTGCTTGGATAAATAAGCGCAAAGCAAATATACTTTGACGCTGTCGCCGTCCAAAGCAGGTAAGTATTCTTTGATAAAAATATCCGACACTTGGGTGTCGGAAAAGAGTGCTGTTGCACTGATTTCAAATGCCATGGAGTAACAATCCTTTCGCTTCTTGCTTCTTTTCTATCATAGCACATCTTTCTTCCTTTCGTCTATGGTTCTGTTTGAAAAAAATACACATAAGTGATACAATACCCCATAAGATGACAAAGGATGGGATGTGGCGTTACGCAGGGCAATTTACGGGAATTTCAATTAAAATTATTGGAAAAATTATTAATACTGGACGATTTTTTAAAAGAAAACGATGTGCAGTATTATTTAATTGGCGGAAGCGCTTTGGGTGCGGCACGGCATCAAGGGTTTATTCCATGGGATGACGACATTGATATTGCCATGTCCCGGGCAGAATTTGAACGGTTTGAGTCTTTGGATTTTTCAAAACTGGAGGCGCAGCATCTGCAATATTGCAAAATAGGGGAAAATGTGATTTTAAATGCGCCTACCGGCTTTTTATACGACAGGTCTGACCCCTCTGTGCCTTATGAAGAATGCCTGACCATTGATATTTTTCCCATGGACTTTGTGCCGGAATCCCGCTTCAAGCAACGATTGCAAAAATTGGTATCCGAGATGTATCATTTGGCGGTTTCCAGAAGTGTGGCACAGAACAGAGGGCGTTTTAAGAAGATTCTCAGTATGGTGATTGTAAAATGCACCCCCAGATGGCTGTTTCGGCAATACGAGCGGTTTGCCAAGTGGGCTATGCTAAAGCTTGGAGGAACAGATTCTTCTTTGATATCCAATATTTTTGGGCAAAAAGGGTATTACGGAGAAACCGTACCCAAAGCGTATTTATCAGAAATTATAGAATTACCCTTTGAGGGACATCTGTTACCGGTGCCCAAAGAATATGATATTTATTTGAGGGCAATTTACGGTGATTACATGCAGCTTCCGCCGGAAGCGGAGCGGCAACCCCATCACAAGGATTATACTTATGCGGGATAACCGGAATACAGGAGCGCATTTATGGAACAGGAACAATTAAGAAGGTTACAATTGTTAGAACTTTCTGCGTTAAAGGCCGTGGATAAGGTTTGTAAACAGTTGGATGTAGAATATTTCCTTTTTGGTGGCAGCGTCATCGGCGCAGTGCGTCACAATGGTTTTATTCCCTGGGACGATGATATTGACATTGCCATGTACCGGGAAGATTACGATAAATTTGTAGCAGGTGCCCAGGCCCTTTTGGGGGATGCCTATTATGTAGAAACGTATCATACCAATATAGACCATTTTTTGTGTTTTACAAAAATCTGTATCAACGGCACGGTGTATGCCCAACCCCAATTTGTGAATCGGGATGTACACCAGGGTGTTTATCTTGATGTATTTCCCATTGATGGCGTACCGGATAGCAAATTTGGCCGTTTTGTGCAAAAATATCAAACCATGGGTGCTTATTTTCTATTACGGGGGGAACCCATTACCCAGCTGGGCGGTTTTGTGAATTGGTTATCTAAGATTTTTTTGAAAATTACCACGAAACAGTTCCGCCATCGATTGGGCATCTGGCTGGATAAGCGTGCTACTCGGCATAATCGGGAAAATTGTCTTTATGTTTCCAATTTGTATGGTATGGCCCTTTATGAAAAAGAAATGCTGCCAAAAGAATATATTGGGACCCCAATACCATGGATGTTTGAGGACATGGAATGTAAAATACCCCAAATGTATCATGAATATTTAACACACATTTATGGAGATTACATGCAGTTCCCGCCGGAAGCAGAGCGAGTGTGCAAGCACCAGGGACTGGAATGTAAGTTTTAAGATTTAAAGGCATCAAAAAGTCCGGCCCTATTGGCCGGACTTTTTAACGATTGTTCAAGGGCGTATTCCCTTATTCTTTTGGTTCTTCCGGTGCAGGTTCTTCTGCAGGAGCATCGGAAAGGGCTTCTTCGGTTGCTTCCGCAGGGGCAGATTCATCAGCCGCTTTCTGCTTCGGCTTACGACTCGGCTTCAAAATCAGCAGGATTGCAACAACCCCGATTGCTACAATACCGGCACAAATTCCAATTACCCACCAGATAAAGTTTGTAGGCGCAGCCGTATTTGTAATATTTAAGGTATATACTGTGGTTCCGCCTTTCCCGTTCAAAATGATTTTAACCACGTTATCTCTTTCCGGCATATCAATCTTAGCACCACCATTGGATGCAAAGTATTGCACATCCGTTCCGTTTACACGAATTAACATGGAGTCCGTGTTAGAAGTTACCAAATCCAACAAACGAATTCTGGAGGAATAAGCTTCTACTGCATATTCTGTTGTACCACTGTTAAAGGCTACCTCCCAATCGGTATTCGTTGCAGTAATACCATCCAGGGTAGGCGTAAAGGTTTCGGTAACTGTACCAAACACTTCTACTTCTGTTAATGCAGCCCAAGCGTCACCATCCTTTTGTAGATTTGCCAATCGCACATAGGAAGTTGCCTTCTTGCCGCCTTCAATCTGAATGATCTGTGCATCTGCAGTTTTTTCCAGGGTAATTTCTTGTGTAGAACCGTCGGAAAATTCCAATACTGCACTGGTAAAGTTGGTGTCGTGGTCATTTTCAAAATCTGCACGAATGGTAATTGCCAAACTGCTGACATAAACAGTATTACCAAAGTTTATTTCATACCACAAATCGGTAGGATTCTGTTCAGGTCCCCAGGATTGTACAGGATAATCCCCATGTCCGTTGTTAGTCAAGAAGCCGTCGATGGCATTTCTTGCCGCAAAGTACGCACTGTCGTCATAGAGGCTGGATGCATTAGCATGTGGATAGGAGGCAGAATTCTCTGTAGAATCATATGGATTTAGCGCTAAATTCTGTTCGGTAGCCAGTTCCTCTGCCGTTGCAATTCTTACCGTTACAAAGGGCATGTTCTTGTCAGTAACACTGGAAGGCAGTATTTTTCTCAAATTGGAAGGCAGCGTGTAAGTATAGGTTCCGGATGGGCAGTAAATCAAAGCTTCTTCCATTCTGGGGGTCAAGTTGAAGTAAAAATACTGTATGCCTTCCGGCAAGGTAATGGTAACCGTATCACCGGCTTTCATTTTGCTATCCAAATAAAGGACTACGAAACCGGAGTCGGTAATAGAAGCAATTTCTTTCCCTCTGCTGTTACTATATGTTACAGTCAAATCCATAAAATCCGTTGCTTCGGTGCCGGCTAAAATTCGCTTGGTCACTTCATCTGCCGTATCGTAATACGCTCTTTCATTTACTCTTTCATAATAAAAATTATAGGTGTTTGCATCCCAGTTCACTGCTTCGATGTAGGACCCTCTAAAAGGAACCCCTAAATCAATCCAAGCAGCAATGGCTTGAATTTGCTCCGCTGTTAAGTTCCCATGACCATCCTTTAACCGCTCAATAAGAGGACTTTGGGTGGAGCCAAATTGGTAAGGATCCAAAATGGTGGGTTGGGACATGGAAGAAACCCAGTTAATGTACTGGTTTTCCGGATCCCCTTGGTATTGTGTCCCTTTGTTGGTAGAACCGGTTAATACCAGGTAGGAAAGCAAGTAGGAGAAACCTTCTCGTTCGCTGGGGATTTCTTTGCCTTCCAACGAAATTTGGCTTTGTCCCTCGCCGGCCCTTTCACTGGCGTAAATACCAAGGTCAATCACCTGGCCACCGCCGGTATTGACAGCGGAAACCGCAATGACATTTTCACCCTGCTTCACATACTTTAAAAAGGCGTCTGTCACATCTTGTTCTACATAATCGGTTAAATAACCCTCATGAGAATAAAGCAATTCTCCGTTTAAATATACTTTTGGATTCTCATCATAGAGTATCTTCAGTAAAATACGCATAGACTTCAAACTCTCTACGTTGTCCACAGTAAAGGTGTTTCTTGCGTAAATCCGGCTACTGTTCCAGTCCGTGCGTTGCATAAAGGTTCCAAAAGGCGCCTGCCCTTTGGACCAACCAGAAGTATTGTAATCTACACGATACCAAGCTTCATTGTCGCCCAGTTCTTCAGTAGTATAAAACCAGTTTCTGGAAGCTTCTTCAAACAGCGTAAGGCTTTGCTCTGTAATTTGACCCTGTCCGTCGTCGGTAGATGCAGTTGCCAGTAAGGCGGCTGCGGTATTGTTGTGACAGGAAATACAGTTGGCATCTAAAATAGGCTGTATTTCTTCTGTATAGGAAAAACCTTCTGCATCTTCTGCTGCATCATAGGTATCTTCGTCTACGTCTGTCATCCATAAATCCGGACGAATGGTTTGTACCCCTTTTTGCATAGCCAGGGTGGTGGTGGATTGATACGGCGGAACCGTATTCTTATCTTCGTGACAGCCCACACAAGAGAAGGTTTCGTTTGCCATCAAAGTAGACCAGCTACGCATGGTCTGAATCATTTCACCATCTGCATTGAGTACCTGGAAATATACCGGTGTGTTGGCCGGTACTTTAAACAGGGCAGACCCGTCTTCCTCAATATCTACAATTCCTAAAACACGTTTTACATCCCAAGAACTGTTACCGGTACCTACCGGGGAATACTGGTCGGAAGAACCATAACCGGCACCGATGGTACCGCCGATGGCAGAGGAACGGAATTCCAATTCTACAATGCGCAAATACTTTGCGGCACCGAATTCAACGCCTTCCATCCCTTCCCCTTCATACACGTTACCCATATAATAAGTACCATATTCAACAGCTTGGTTTACCATACTGGGGCGTTCAAAGATTTCTCTGGTTTTAATCATGGCAATCTGAGAAGCGCCGTACTCATCCGTAGGATGGCTGATGAGAATCTTCGTATTGGTTTCGGAGTTCATGTAATAAATACCGAACTTCGTACTTCTTTTGTCGGAATTATCCCAACCGTTTCTGGCATAGGAAACCAAGAACTCATGGTCGTTTAACGCAACCGGATACTTATAAATAGGGCCACTCTGGTTTTGTCCGTCTTCATTGTCGCTGGTAGAGCCACGGTCAAAGGGATAGGTAATCGCGTCTGCATCATTTCTTCCCTTTGTGGTGTCTACCAACACCAATTTACCACCCTGCCAAGTATGGTGACCGCTGGAAATAGAAACGTAGAGTCCGGAGCTACCGGGAACTTCTCTGGTGTGCAACAAGGTGGTAGGGAAGTTGCTGTCATTTCCGTACACTTCCGTTTGATTTGTGCCGTCTGCAAACATTTGGAATATACCTTGTACATACATCTGCGTTCTGTCGTTATAGTCCCATCTGGTGTAGAGCACACGGCCGTCTTCTGTTACAGTGGGATAGGTAGTATGTACCTGATCATACCCCACACGAATAATGTTGGAACCATCTTCGTCACAGATATACAAATTGGAAACGGCTGTCCACCAGCAGTCAACCGTTTCGATACAACGGGTAGAATTGAAAACAATCTTGCCGTTGCCCAAATATTTCGGTTCAATATCTGCCACCCCGGAGCCAAAAGTCAATTGGGTTACCCGGCGGCTGTCCAAGTCCATTTCATACAAATGGTAATCGTCTTTTCCGCTTTGTTTCCAAGAAAACAGTACCTTAGTACCGTCTTCGGAGACATCCGGATCACGCAAAACACCCTCACTGGATTCCAACAGGATTTCTTCACGGCGCTGTACAATGCCGTTTTGTTCATACAAAGTTAGCAGCACCATCTGAGAGCCGGGGTTAAAATTATATTCACTACTTCCGTCGGTAACAGCTTCTGTGTAAGCGTAGTGAGAACCACCCAAAGCTTTATGTTTAATCACAATAAATTGTGTTGCTGTATCCAATAACGTTCCAAAATCGGAAACACTTTTACCGGTAGAGCTTTCGGTAATATCCCCTTCATCGGCAAAAATGGACAATTGTGGCAACGCTAAGCCGGTCAGCAAAATGGTCATTACCATGAATAAGGCTACAGCAGAAACAATTTTTTGCTTGAAAAATGAGTTTGCTCGCATCGTTCTGTCCTTTCTTAGTCATTGTTGTAAACGGTAAAATCTGTTGCTAAGGAGTTACCGTCTGTATCAGCAATGGAAACGACATAGTAAGAACCATTGCCCAAATCGCTGCCAACAGACATCTCAAATGTGATAATTGCAGTATCTCCCACAGCCATAGACTCCAGATTGAAAGACTTGGAGGAAACTTCCTTCTTGTCTGCAGAATATAGTTTAATGGTTACCGTTGCATTCTTATCGGTTTCCAACTGTTTCTTCACAGTCATCTTATAAATGGTGCCATCTGCATGTAAGCTGTTGTAGGTGTTGGTACCATCTGCTTTGGTCATATGTACCTGTTCTACACCGTAATATTGCCCGACTTTCCCGATAGACCCAACATAAGTAGTCAGATTATCAATTTGTTCATCAGACAATTTAGAAGCGTCTTTCAAAGAGGCAACAACGGCTTCCCGTAATGTTTTATATTGACCGGAAGCAAACCAAGGACCGGTGCTCCAAACTTCTACCAAGGTAGGGGTATCAAAATCTCTGCTTTCCCAGTTTGCATTATAGGTATGGTCACTGGCAGAGGTATGTAACAGCATATCGGTAAAATTCGGGCCGTAATGGCAGGTAACACAACCCTCAGAGGCGAACAATTTTTCTCCCTCTAAAGCTTCTTCTGTATAGGTGCCGTCTCTGTTTAAATATGGACTGTCAATCGGCGCAATGGATTTAATGTATTCATCCAATGCATTCAAACTGTCATCATCCAATACGTTAAACTGAATATATTTCATACCCGCACGAACTGCAGTTTCTGCATCGGCTCTGATACCGGTAATCATAACCGGTGGGGTTCTGTGGGCATACAGCATGCTCTTTACATTTTTAGGGTTACCTAAACCATCATTTAAGTTGTCCCAGTTCAAACCATCTACTCTTCCGTCCGGGTGACAGCTTGCACAACTTTCCCATTGCTGATAGCAGAGGTTACCGTCATTCCAAATAATTTCGCCGTAGCGGTTGTCATCCATTTCCGGTTGCTCTCCCAAGGAGATGTTGGAAGAAACTGTTTTGGAATCAATATCAAATACAGCAATGTCACCGGTAAAATATTCGCAGACATATGCTTTCCCGTCACTAATGGCAAAACGTCTTAGGCCTTCGCCCTCAAGGGTAACTCTTGTTTTGCAACTATCCAAAAACGGCATGTAATTCGGAATATCTTCTATGGTTTCCACATATTCATTGCCGCCGTTTTGTACACGGTCGATGGCGCTAAACATCTTTGTGGTGTCAATTACAATCATTTCACTGGTGCCGGCAATGGAAACAACCAGGTTTGTACCATCACATTCTACACCCCAAGGATTGGCAGCTCCCAGTTCCACATTATCTAACAAAACCGCAGTGAAAACTTCTTGGGAACCGGTGTCAATAATGGTAATGGCATTGGTGTTAATCCAACCACGGTCTAATTGGGTGGTAGGATAGGTGTAACGGGCCAAAACATGGGATACATATACATAACTGCCGTCAGAGGAAGTACAAATGTCCTTTACACCGTCAGAACCATTGAGCAAGGAGATTTCTTTGCTGGCGGTATCCGTATTGGTATCAATCACAACCACTTTTGCGGTTACAATTTCATTAATACTGTTATCTGCAGAATCTGCTGTTAAATGGCAGGCAACATAGACATTGCTTCCTGCAACGGTTAAAGCCATGGGCTCTCTGGACGTTGCAATGGTGGTTACCAAAGACAAATCAGATTCGTTGTACACATATACATTGTTTGTATAGCGGCAGGCAACATACAATTTTCCGTTTACGGCAACCATGTCAACCGGTGTATGCCCGGTTTCTACCGTTTGGTCTGCACCGGAAAGGTCTCCGCTTAATTTAATTACGTTCCCTGCAAGACCGCCTTCTAAGGCATAGACGCTTCCGTTTACCACTTCTACGCTGTTAACTGCCTGGCTTCCGGCATAGGTTGCAACAACACTTCCGTTGGAAAGGTTCAGTTTGTAGACCTTATTGGAAGTGGCATCTGATACATATGCATTGGTTCCATCAATGGCAATATCAGATGGAGAAATGTACCCGGTGGTCACCCTTTTGTAGGTAATCTGGTCATCTCCTGCAAAGATCCAGATTGCAAGCCCTATGGTCAAACTGAGCAACACGCAGGCAATCACAACCAGATGCAGGTGCTTTTTAAAAAATTTCATCTTCTTTTCCTCCTATTAAGTAGATTACTTTTTATATTTTTTTAATTATATGCATGTACGCCGGAGCCAAAGTAGCTCACGCCGAACAGTGTCATCAACATAGCCAAAAAGCCTAAAATAATAAATATATATTGTATTTTACGCAATTTTTCGTTGCGATAGCAATGGAGATAAATGGCATAGAATGCCCAAGTAATCAAAGCCCAGTTTTCTTTGTCATCCCAACTCCAAAACTGTCCCCAAACCTCGTTTGCCCATACTGCACCGATTAACATGGCAATGGTGGCAAAGGGAAAAGACAGACGAACTACATCATAGATTCCTTTATCCAGCCTTCTTTGTTTTTCTATATCCTTAGCAAAGAAAAGCCGCTCCATACAAAGCACAAAGGAAACTGCAAACAACACATATGCCAACATATAGAAAAGCACATGGGGAATAAAGAACACTGATTGCAATGCCGGCACCCGACGCCAAATTAAAGAGGCAGAGCCGGACATGAAAAATACACCTATCATGCAAA
>CAYMRI010000037.1:0-14296 GCA_964392835.1 uncultured Eubacteriales bacterium | reverse complement strand
GGCAGGGGACGTTGACGGACTTGTTTCAGGTGCTTGTCACTCTACGGCAAACACATTGCGTCCTTCTTTGCAAATTATTAAAACAAAACCCGGAACCAAGCTGGTATCTGCGTTTTTCCTGATGGAAGTACCAAATTGTGAATTTGGCGAAAACGGTACTTTCGTATTTGGCGATTGCGGGCTGGTACAGAACCCAAATTCCGAAGAATTGGCAGCTATTGCAGTATCTTCTGCGGAATCCTTCCGTTCTTTGGTAGGGGCAGAACCCAAAGTGGCAATGCTTTCCCACTCTTCCAAGGGAAGTGCAAAGCATGCGGATGTGGATAAAGTGGTAGAAGCAACCAGAATTGCAAAGGAACAGGCTCCGGATTTGAAATTGGACGGTGAACTCCAATTGGATGCGGCTATCGTGCCTTCTGTTGGTTCTTCTAAGGCACCGGACAGTGATGTGGCGGGGCAGGCGAATGTACTGATTTTCCCTGACTTGGATGCCGGTAATATTGGTTACAAGCTGGTGCAAAGACTTGCAAAAGCAGAAGCATACGGACCGTTGTGTCAGGGTATTGCAAAGCCGGTAAACGACCTGTCCAGAGGTTGCAGCGCATCTGACATTGCAGGTGTAATTGCCATTACTGCGGTACAGGCGCAAGCACAGGAAAATACATAATTTTTAAATAAAGAAAGGTGAAAGTGAAATGAAAGTTTTAGTCATTAATACAGGAAGTTCTTCCTTAAAGTATCAGTTGATTGATATGGATAATGAATCCGTATTGGCAAAAGGGCTTTGCGACAGAATCGGTATTGAAGGTTCTTATTTAAAGCATGCAAAGGCAGAAGGGGACGCTGTGATTGTAGAAAGTCCTATGCCGGACCACAAAGTGGCTATCGGTAAAGTGTTGGAAGCTTTAACAGACAAGGAAATGGGCGTGATTGCCGATATGTCTGAAATTGATGCAGTAGGACATAGAGTGGTACACGGTGGAGAAAGTTTTTCCAAGTCCGTACTCATTGACGAAAAGGTAATGCAGGCAATTCGTGATTGTATTGAATTGGCTCCTTTGCACAATCCGCCAAACATCATCGGTATTGAAGCTTGCCAGCAGTTAATGCCCAATACTCCTATGGTTGCAGTATTTGATACCGCATTTCACCAGACCATGCCTGCAAAATCTTACATTTATGCAGTACCTTATGAAGCGTATGAAAAATACGGTGTTAGAAAGTATGGTTTTCATGGTACTTCCCACAAATATGTTTCTGCCAAGGCTGCGGAATTCTTAGGTAAGCCTTTGGAAGAATTAAAGATGATTACCTGTCACTTGGGTAACGGTTCCAGTATCTGTGCTGTGAAAAACGGTAAAGCAATGGATACCACCATGGGCTTCACGCCGTTGGATGGTATTTTAATGGGCACCCGTTCCGGTAGCATTGACCCTGCCATTTTGACATTCTTAATGGGCAAGGAAGGCATGGATGCCAAGGCTATGGACAATTATTTGAATAAGAAGTCCGGTGTGTTGGGCGTTTCCGGTGTCAGCAGCGACTTTAGAGATTTGGACAAAGCGGCTGAAGAAGGAAATGAAAGAGCACAATTGGCATTGGATATGTTCACCTACAGAGTAACCAAGTACATCGGTGAATATGCTGCTGCTATGAACGGCGTAGATGTCATCTTGTTTACTGCCGGTGTAGGGGAAAACAATCCTATTTTACGTAAGGATGTCTGTGCCGGTTTAACCTATTTGGGTGTTGAAATTGATGAACAAGCAAACAACAGAAGAGGCGGTGTGTTTGAATTCAGTACACCAAACTCCAAAGTAAAAGTATTGGTTGTTTCCACCAATGAAGAATTGGCAATTGCAAGAGATACCAAACAGGTGTTGGGAGAATAATTTGTTTGTTGACAGCAAAGACGGTTTGCACATTGTGTAAGCCGTTTTTATTATGCTATAATGAAGCAAATTGGAATTGCAATCAGAGAGGATTGGGTATGAAGAAAGGGTTCAAATTTACACTTTCTACAACGCAAATAATTATGCTAAGCTTCCTTGTCGCCATATTGGTGGGTAGTGCGTTACTTGGATTGCCTATCAGTTCTGCAAGTGGGGAAGCGGTTCCATATATGGATGCGTTATTTACTGCTACTACAGCCACTTGCGTAACAGGGTTGGTAACAGTACCTACGGTTACCACTTGGAGTGTTTTTGGACAGGTAGTCATTTTGCTCTTGATTCAAATCGGCGGCCTCGGTGTGATTACAGTCCTGTCAGGGCTTATGATTAGTTTGCATAAAAAAATCGGGTTGAATGACCGTTTTTTACTGCAAGATGCCTTTAACTTAGATACGTTATCCGGCCTTGTAAAATTTGTGAAAAAAGTGATTACAGGAACATTTCTCATAGAAGGTGTGGGGGCGTTGTTATACATGACTGTCTTTATACCGGAATTTGGCATAAAAGGTATCTGGATTTCTATTTTTACTTCTGTTTCCGCTTTTTGTAATGCGGGAATTGACATTATTGCTGAGAATAGTCTTTGTGATTATGCATGCAATCCGATTATTAATGGGGTTACCGGTGCTTTGATTATTCTTGGGGGGATCGGTTATATTGTTTGGTGGGATGTCTTGCGTGTCCTGAAAGAAGGAAAGACACTTCGGTTTAAGTGCTTTAAAAAGCTGACATTGCATAGCAAAATTGCCCTGTCTTCTACTGCGTTTTTCCTATTGGCAGGTGCATTGGTGATTTTTGTATTTGAATACAACAATCCACTGACGTTACAGGAGCTTGGTTTGGCAGATAAAATACAAGTTTCGTTATTTCAATCCATTACCACCAGAACGGCAGGATTTGCTACTCTGCCACAAGAGAATCTTACCAATGGGTCAGCGATTGTATGTTTATTGCTCATGTTTATCGGCGGTTCCCCTGTAGGAACTGCCGGCGGTATCAAAACAGTTACCTTTATTGTGCTGGCAGCTTCTACGCTTGCAACCATAAAAAACAAGCAGGATGTATCTTTGTTTCAAAGAACTTTGTCCAAACAGGCGGTGGATAAGGCGGTTGCAGTTACCTGTATGTCCTTTGCCATTATGTTTCTTTCTACGGTGCTGCTGTCTGCAGTAACGGACCGGTCGGCATTAGACGTTTTTTATGAAGCGGTCAGTGCAACGGCAACGGTGGGATTAACAAGAAATTTAACACCTTTTTTAAATGGTTGGGGGAAAATAATTCTGATTGCCACCATGTATTTGGGCAGAATCGGACCGATTTCTCTTGCTGTTGCATTTAATACAAAGAAAATGAAAGAAAATCATGTGAAGAATCCTGTTGAGAAAATCAGCGTGGGATAATGTAGAAAGGAGCTTCTGGGATGAGTATACACAAAAATTATGCAGTCTTTGGTCTTGGTAGATACGGAAAGGCAGTAGCAAAAGAGCTGGTGGACAGCGGTGCAGAAGTACTTGCCATTGATGCGGATGAAGCGGTTGTAAATGCTGCAATCCAGGATATTCCACATTGTAAGTGTGCAGATATTACCAATATAGAGACCATAAAGCAACTGGGCATTGGTAATATGGATGTGGTGATTATTGCCATGGCACAAAACTTGGAAGCCAGTGTAATGGCTACCATGTTGTGCAAAGAAGCTGGTGTAGAAACAGTCATTGTAAAATGCGGCAATGAAATGCACCAGAAAATTTTAAGTAAAGTTGGGGCAGATAAAGTTGTTTTTCCGGAAAGTGAATCAGGTATCCGACTTGCGAAGAACCTTTTAAGTTCAGGGTTTGTGGATATTATTGAATTGGACAATGATGTTTCCATGATAGAACTGGATGTAAAACCGGAATGGGAAGGGAAGACGCTTCTGGAATTAAATTTGCGTAGAAAATATTCCATTAATATTGTTGCAATCCGACAGGGGAATAGCATACAAATCAATATCGATCCTGCCAAGGCATTGCAGAAGGACATGAAATTGATTGTTATTGTGAATACCTCTAAACTAAGTAAGTTGAAATAAAGGGGCCCCTTTTTTATTATGGTGTACTGCATTTTCACCATTTTTTTGAAAAATGCAGTACAAATTGGCGGTTTTGTACTGCATTTGAGCAATTTTTCAGCAAAATGCAGTACACTTTTTTTACCTTGACCCCGCTCTTCCTAAAATTGCCGTTGCCTGCCAAAGTATTCGATGATACAATAACTGTCGAAAAGGAGGGAATACTATGGCAAAACAAATCATTCCTGTATTATCCTTACGAGGGTTGGTGGTTTTTCCCGGTAACGTGGTTACCTTTGATGTGGGACGGGGAAAATCTTTAAAAGCATTAGATATGGCCATGCAGCAGGATGGACGCATTTTTCTCACGGCACAGAAAGCGCCTGAGATGGAAGACCCTGCCATGGAGGACTTATATAAAGTAGGTACAGTTTGTAATATTAAGCATAGATTGCGCTTAACACCGGATAAGACCAGAGTCATCGTAGAAGGTGTGGTGCGTGGAGAACTGTGGGAACTGACCCGTTTTTCCGATTACCTGGAGGGGTGTGTTAAACTTTTGGATGATGGCACCGGAGAATATACCCAAGCACACCATGAGCTGTTTCGTCGTTTGATGGATACTTTGGATGCCTATGTGCGGAAAAATAAGCGAATGACCGCTGACATGAAGAGCATTGCAGAAAAATTCGCCCGGAATTTAAACGGCTTGGTGAACGAAGTGGCAAATGCGTTGCCGGTGGACTTTAAATTTAAGCAGGACATTTTAAGCACGGTGCGGGTGGAAGATAGAGCAGAAAAGGTTATCCAGTGTATTGTTCACGAACTGGAAATTATGAATCTGGAACAGGAAATTCAGCAAAAAGTACAAAGCAACATGGGCAAGATGCAAAAGGATGCCTATTTGCGGGAACAAATGAAAGTGATTCGGGAAGAATTGGGGGATGACAGCGAAAGCGAAGCCCAGGAATACCAGGAAAAGGCAGAAGCTTTAAAGGATTTACCGCAGGTGTACGAAAAGGCATGCAAAGAAATCAAACGCCTTTCCAGAATGCCCTTTGGCTATCCGGAAGCCAATGTGATTTCCAATTACTTGGATGTGATATTAAACTTCCCCTGGAAGGTGGAAAGTGCAGAAAGCATTGAGTTGGAGCGGGCTGCGCAGATTTTAGATGAAGAACATTATGGATTAGAAAAAGTAAAAGAAAGAATTTTGGAGTATCTTGCAGTGCGCAAGATGACCGGAGGCGCAAAGGGACCGCTCCTTTGTTTGGTAGGTCCGCCGGGTGTGGGTAAGACATCCATTGCCCGTTCTATTGCCAAGGCACTTAATAAAAAATATGAGCGTATGTCTTTGGGTGGCGTGCGGGATGAAGCGGAGCTGCGTGGACATAGAAAAACCTATGTGGGCGCTATGCCGGGTAGAATTGTAGCAGCGATTTCCCAGGCTGGGACCAAAAACCCATTGATTTTGTTGGACGAAGTGGACAAAATGGGCAGTGATTATCGAGGGGACCCGACGGCTGCTTTGTTGGAAATATTAGACCCGGAACAAAACTGCAACTTCCGTGACCACTTTATGGAATTGCCGGTGGATTTATCCTCTGTATTGTTCCTGTGCACCGCCAATGGTCTAGATGGCATTCCGGGACCGTTGCGGGATAGAATGGAAATTATTGAAGTTTCCAGTTATACAGAAGAGGAAAAACTCCAGATTGCACTGCGGCATTTGTTCCCAAAGCAACTGGCGGTTCATGGGCTTTCTCCTAAGAAGGTTGCGATTCGTGAAGATGCCATGACCCAAATCATCCGTTGTTATACCGCAGAAGCCGGTGTCAGAGGCCTGGAACGGGAGATTGCCAAACTGTGCCGTCGGATTGCAAAGCTGTTTGCAGAGGGAAAACGAAAGTCCTACACCGTAACTCTGACAAGTGTGGAAAAGTTATTAGGGACCCCCAAGCGTTTACCGGAACAGGGCAGGGAAGAAAGTGAAGTAGGTGTTTGCACCGGCCTTGCATGGACTTCCATTGGCGGTGTGACCTTAAATATTGAAGTGAATGTAATGCCGGGAACCGGGAAGCTGGAATTGACCGGGCATTTGGGAGATGTCATGAAAGAATCTGCTATGGCAGCCATGAGTTTTATTCGTTCCCGTGTGCCGGAATTGGGCTTGGAACCGGATTTCCACAGCAAGCATGACATTCATATTCACATTCCGGAAGGTGCAACACCCAAAGATGGACCTTCTGCAGGAATTACCCTGGCAACGGCTCTTGTATCCGCATTGACCGGATTACCTTGCGATAAAGGAGTGGCTATGACCGGTGAGATTACGTTGCGTGGACGGGTGCTTCCCATCGGCGGCTTAAAAGAAAAAGCTTTGGCGGCTTATCGTACAGGTATTCGCACCATTGTGATTCCGGAGGATAACCGGAAAGATTTAGAGGAAATTCCGGCAGAAATCAGAAAGCAAATTCGCTTTGTGCCGGCAAAAACCATGGATTCGGTGTTGCAGACTGCGTTAATAGGATTTAAACAGGCATCTTTTTGTGGTATAATGAATAACAATACTGCAAAGGGGGCTTGTGTTTATGAGCATATTTGAAGCAATTGTATTTGGTTTGATACAAGGATTGACAGAGTTTTTGCCGGTAAGCAGCTCCGGACACCTGGCGCTGTTTAAGCATTTATTCCATGTGGATTTTGATAAATTCGGTATGTCTTTTGACGTGGCACTGCATTTAGCAACCATTATTGCGGTAATGGTGGTGTTGTGGAAGGACATTTGGGCTTTGCTGAAAAAACCATTTCAAAAGACCACATTGTATTTGATTGTTGCGACCATTCCCGCTGCAGTGATTGGTGTGTTGTTTAACGACGCAGTAGCTTCTGTCAGTGAAACTTTGTGGGTTGTTGGGGTTTGCTTCCTGGTAACCGGTGTGGTGTTGTTTGTTTCCGATAAAATGTCCAGAGGAGACCAAAGCAAAAAGCGCACTATGGAAGAAATGCGTATGCGGGATGCAATTTCAGCCGGCGTGGCACAGGCTGTTGGGGTACTACCGGGGGTTTCCCGTTCCGGCAGTACCATTTCCGGTGGTTTGATTTCCGGTATGAATCGTGACGGCGCTACAAGATTTTCTTTTTTAATGTCTATACCCATTATTTTGGGTTCTTGTTTATTTGACTTAAAGGACATTATAACAGGGGAAGTGGCAGTGGATTCCACTGTGTTGGTGCCCACCTTGGTTGGCATGGTGGTTGCGGGTATTTCCGGCTATCTGGCTTGCCGGTTTATGCTGAATTATATCCGAAAAAAAGGTATGAAGATATTTGTGTATTACATGCTGTTTATAGGCGTTTTTGCCATCGTTTGGGATTTGTTTCTCAGTAAATTAGTTGCCTGAAAAAGTGTACTGAGAGAATTATTTCCCGATACTATTTTTTGGAATTCTGTGGGGTGTAAAATAATTACGCGAACAGGATTTTTGTGTGAAGGAGAGAAAACAAAAGATGCAGGATGTTAAGATTTTGGGAATAGAGTCCAGTTGTGATGAAACCAGTGCCGCGGTGGTGGTAAACGGAAGAAAGGTACTGTCTAATGTGATTTCTTCCCAGATTGCAATTCATAAAGAATACGGTGGCGTTGTTCCCGAAATCGCTTCCCGCAAACATGTAGAATTGATTAACTATGTGGTCAAGGATGCTTTAAAAGAAGCTGGTGTTACTTTGGCAGATATCGATGCCATCGCTGTCACCTACGGACCGGGTCTGGTAGGCGCTTTGCTGGTGGGATTGTCTGCGGCAAAAGGATTGGCTTATGCAACGGGCAAACCGTTGGTAGGCGTGCACCATATTGAAGGACATATCAGCGCCAACTTTATTACCCATCCTCAGTTGAAACCGCCTTTTTTGTGTTTGGTAGCATCCGGTGGGCATAGTCATATTGTAAAGGTAAGTGATTACGGCAAATATGAAATTTTGGGACAAACCAGAGATGATGCGGCGGGGGAGGCCTTTGACAAGATTTCCAGAGCGTTGGGACTTGGGTATCCCGGGGGTCCTGCCATTGATAAAGAGGCTCGATTGGGAAACCCCGGAGCCATTGCATTCCCCAAAACAACCTTTGCAGACAGTTATGATTTTAGTTTTAGTGGCATTAAAACCGCTGTGTTAAACTATTTACATCAACAGGAGCAGAAAGGCTTACCGATTTCTAAACCGGATGTATGTGCTTCTTTCCAGCAAGCGGTGGTGGACATGCTGGTTTCTCATACCATTTCTGCGGCTTCTGATTTGGGAATCTCTACCGTTTGCCTGGCCGGTGGTGTGGCAGCAAATTCTTGTCTGCGAGCAACATTACAGGCAGAATGTGAGAAGAAAGACTTTTCTGTTTATTATCCACAACCCATTTTATGTACAGACAATGCAGCCATGATTGCTTCTGCAGGGTACTATGAGTATGTAGCAGGGAATGTGGCAGACTTATCCTTGAATGCCATTCCTAATTTGAAGCTGGGGGCAAGATAGCGCCAGTCATATTTACAAGAAAGAAGACATACATTGGTTCATAAGGACTAACCTGTGGGAGGTACAAACTTATGAATCGATTTGAACGACTGTTTTTTATATTGGAGAGAAACCCGGAGGATGCTTGGTCGGGGAACAAAGAAGTTCGTGGTGTAGTAAAAATCATTTTAACTGCAGAGCAGATACGAGTGATGTGGGAAATCAGCGGACTGCCTATGGAGAGGGATTGCCAATACGCCATAGGGATTTTTCTGCAACAAGGCGGAAGCCAACGGCTGCAGCCTAAGTATTTTTCCTTCCAGCCCAATGCCTATGGTAATATTCGCACAGAAACCTTGTTGCCCTATAAATTGCAGGAAGGAGAAACTGTCTTTGGCGTAGGACTTTCCATCCTAGACAAGAAAGCAGACACCAAGAGACGCTTTCCGCTGATTGCATTTCAAAATATGCGTGGACCATGGCACAGTATGCTACAGGCATTAGTGGCAGAAGAAGCACCGAAGAAGACAGAGATTCCGCAGCAACAACCGGCATCTTTATCCCGAGAAGAGCGTTTTCGAAAACACTTTACCGGCTGTGACCCCTTTGGAACCACCAATCCCTCTTATCGGTGGTGGCGGAATACCGATATGCACCGGTTGAATCAGTTTTTGGCAGAAATGGAACTTACCCTTCCTTTGGAATTAAATAAAGATGGCTATTTGGCGTGTGGCCTTTTTGGGCATGTACTGTTGGGGTTGTATACGGACAGTACATTGCATCGAGAGTTTTTCATTTTAGGCATTCCGGCAAAAAGTAAAGAGGATACCGGAAATTACTATTCTCATTCCCGTTGGGAGTCTCTCGGAAAACAAGCCGTTCCGGAACAGGAAGAAACCGGATACTGGCTTACTTACATAGACTGTGACACCTCCAGGGTGGTAAAGGTGGTATAGCGGTATTGACAAACTGCCCGTAATCCTGTATGAAAAGAGCATAGAGTTTTTTCAAAAATAGGATAAGGAGAACAACTATGGCGGCAGTAACATGGACAAAAGAACAGCAACAGGCGATCGAGGCAAGAGATTGCAGTCTTTTGGTTGCGGCTGCAGCCGGTTCGGGCAAGACGGCCGTATTGGTAGAACGTATTATTCAGCGGGTGTTAGACCCCAAGGAGGAAGTGGATATTGACCGGCTCATGGTGGTTACTTTTACGGATGCGGCGGCATCGGAAATGCGGGAACGAATCGGAACAGCCATTTCCAATCGCATGAATGCCTTATCCTTTCAAGAGGATGCTGCATTTCGAAAACGGCTGAAACGGCAGTTAACCTTGCTGAACAAAGCGACCATTTCTACTATGCACGCCTTTTGTTCTAAACTCATTCGGAAAAATTTCAACAAAATAGACTTAGACCCGAATTTCAGAGTGTTGGATGCCATCGAAGCAGATTTGTTGAAGGAAGAAGCTCTGGACTTCGTCTTGGAAGAACAATATGAAGGCACAAAAGAAATTCCGGGATTGTCCATGGAAGCCTTTGAAACTCTGCTGGACCTTTATGGGGGCAAACAAGGGGATGACAGTTTAAAGACATTGGTTTTACGGGTGTATGAAGAAACAAGTTCCAATCCCTTTCCTAAACAATGGAGAGAGACTTATGCAGAAGCTTTTTCCCCTGTTGAATTGGAAAAATGCAATGGGGATTTCAGAAATACCGTATGGGGAAATCTGCTGACCACACAATTGCAGAGGGAAGTGCCGGAGTGGATAGCGCAATGCAAACGGGCAATCCAACTTTGCGAAGAAGGGGAAAATCCTGCTTATGTGCCGGCGTTTCAATATCATCTGCAATATTTCCAAACCATTTTGGACACCATAGAATCTGCCGAAAGCAACTGGGATGCCATCCGGCAGGCGGTACAAGCCTATTCTTTTGATCGGTTTGCCAACAAAACCAAAGGCTGTGACGAAGTGCTTTTGCAAAAAGTAAAAGAGATAGCGGAAGAAATGAAGAAGGCAATCGGGGAATATAGAGAAGAATATTTTTCCAAGACCACTGCCGAAAATCTGGACGAGTTGTCAAAATCCTATACCTCATTAAAAGGAATTTGCCTTTTAGTAGATGCTTTTACGGAAGTTTATGCAGAAATGAAACAGCAAAAGGGTGCCGTGGATTACGATGACCTGGAGCATTTTGCATTGAAAATTTTGACGGAATACCCGGAAGTTGCTAAGGAACTGCAGGATTTTTATGAAGAAGTATATACAGACGAATATCAGGATACCAATATGACCCAAGAGACCATTTTATCTCTGGTAACCAAGCGGCCGCCACAGAAGCACAATCTGTTTATGGTAGGGGATGTCAAGCAAAGTATCTACGGATTCCGTCAGGCCAGACCGGATATTTTTCTGGAAAAATATCATGGCTTTTCAAAAGAGGAACAAGCACCTAAGCGGCTGATTTCCTTGTATAAAAATTTCAGAAGCCGCAAAGATGTCATTGGCAGTGTAAATTATGTATTTGCCAAGCTTATGACCAAAGAAGTGTGCGGTATGGATTATACCCAAGAGGAATATTTGTATTACGGTGCCAATTATGGGGAACCATCCTATGATGTTGCCTGTGAACTGCTGGTGACAGATCGGAAGGAAGAAACGGAAGGGGAGGCGGCAGAAAGGACCAAATTGGAACTGGAAGGCGCCATGATTGGAAAGCGGATACAGGCGCTATTGGCAGAAGCCAAAGGGGCTTTGACCTATAAGGATATTGTGATTTTGTTAAGAGCCACCAAAGGCAAAGCGGAAGTTTACAGCGAAGCGCTTGCACAAATGGGAATTCCTGTTTTTTGCGATGTCAATGCAGGTTTTTATCAGTCCAAGGAAGGAAAAATAATTTTGGCGCTGTTGCAGATTATTGACAATCCGTTGCAGGACATTCCTTTCCTGGCTGTCTTGAAATCGCCCATAGGTGGGTTTTCGGAAAATGAAATTGTGCAAATGCGGCTACTGGATAGAACCCGTCATTTGTACTATAACTTAAAGGCTTTTGCAGAAGCGGGCAGTGAAAAGGCAGAGGATTTTCTGGCAAAATTGACTGCATTTCGTGATTTTGCGACAGAGCATGACTTGTCGGAACTGTTATTGGAACTTTATGGAAAAACAGATTATTACAATTATGCCGGCGTTTTTCCCGATGGGGCCCAGCGACAGGCAAATTTACAAAAAATATATGAAGAAGCGGTAAAATATGAAAGCCAAACCGGCGGTGGTATCTTTGCATTTCTTTCTTATGTAGAGCGGATTCGCAGCAGTGAAGGGGATTTAGGTGGCGCTACCGTGTTGGGCGAAAATGACAATGTGGTGCGCATTATGAGCATCCACAAAAGCAAAGGCTTGGAATTTCCTGTGGTATTTTTGGCCAATATGGACAAAGGATTTAACCGGATGGATTCCAATGAAAGTGTGTTGATGCACCAGGAACTGGGCTTTGGCATGGATGGGTTTGACAGAACATACCGGGTGAAATACGACACCATCAGTAAGACGGTTATCAAATGGAAGAAGAATCAGGAAATGATTGCGGAAGAAATCCGTCTATTGTATGTTGCTATGACCCGTGCCAAGGAAAAACTCATTCTATGCGGCATGGTTTCCGATTTGGAGAAAACATTGCAACGGTATTGGGAAGTGCTTTCCGATAAAAACGATGCGCTGCCTGTACATTATGCTTTAAAAGCAAAGTCCTATTTTGATTTGCTGTTGCCGGTGCTGCTAAGACATCCGGACTTGCAGGGAGCTAGAGAAGCAGCTGAAATTCCGAACAGTCCTTTTGCATGGCGGGTGCCCCAAGGGGAAGAAGTTTGCCAATTTTCATTTTGTCTGATGTCCAAAGAATCGTTGTATGATGTTGCTATTGGAACCGGTGACGAAACTGCACCTGTTGCCGTAACCGTTGCACAAGATGCCGCAATTGCTGCAGAAGTTGCAAAAAGGCTTTCTATTCGCTATGATTTTTCGGCTTCTACGGAGATTCCGGCAAAGATAAGTGTTTCCCAATTCAACCACAAAGGGGATTTGCCTCAAATTCTGCAACAACCCCGCTTTATGGAAGGAAAGCGACAACGGTCGGCGGCAGAGTGGGGAACCATTACCCACTATATCTTGCAATATATCCCGCTGGATGCCATTGATAGAGAAACGGTACAGGCTCTTTGCCGAAAGCAAGGTCTGACCCAAGAAGAAACAGCGCAGTTCCCCTGGGAACGGATTACCCGCTTCTTTGAAAGCGGTGTGGGACAGCGTATGTGTCAGGCGATAAAGATTTACAGGGAAAAACCCTTTACTATGGAAGTGCCTGCGGGTCAATTGTTTTCCGGTCTATCGGCAGAAAATTCGGATACGATTTTGGTGCAGGGGATTATTGACTGCTATTTTGAAGAACCGGATGGTATTGTGATTCTGGATTATAAGACAGATTGGGTTTTGCCGGGCGATGAGGGAAAAGCGGCGGAAGCCTACCGAATGCAGCTGGAATTATACAAGCGAGCAGTGGAAACAGAAACGGGAAGACCTGTGAAAGAAAAAATCATCTGTTTTTTACAAACCGGTGGGTTTGTGGTACAATAAATAATAAGGATGCTTTTGATGAAAGTTTGATGACAGAATAAGAAAGGCGTGGGGAGAATGATGAAAAAACTGACTTGTATTTTTTTAGTAATTGCAATTTTATTGACAGGGTGTCAGACGACCCCGGTAGAAGGACCGGCTGCAGAAACACCTACCGCTTCAACGGTTACAGAAACACCGGCAAAGACGGAAGATGTGGGAGAAACACCGACAGATTCTGCAGAAACTACAGGTGCGCCTACCAATGAAGAGACACCGACAGAAGGGACAACGGCGGAAAGCACCCCTACGCAAGGCGCAATAACAGGGGAAACCCCTACCGGAACCACCGCGGGGACTGCAACTTCTACAACAACTTCTACAACGACTTCAACAGCAAATACCAAACCTACGGCTACGCCTGTACCGACGCCAACACCGGAAGTGAAAACTTTTTCCATTCCGGTTTCTGTGGCCGGCGGCGTCAAGACAAATACACAAAAAGTAAATTTTAAGGGTTACTACAAGGATGGGGATGAAAAGAGTGGTACTGTCATTGTGGCACAAGATGCTACTACCAGTTTTACCCTTACCAGAAATTCCAGCCGATGGGCATTTTCTGCAGAATATTCCACTTTTCCTACCGCGTTTATGAAAGTGACCACCAGCGGCAGTACTGCTACGGTAAATGTTACTTTCAAAAAGGGAACCAGTGTTTCCGTGGATGCCATAAGCCAGGCACATTTTGTTTATGTGAATTCGGATACGGTGAATAACGGAATTCCTACTATGATGATTAATGTGGAAACCAACACGGATTACTATAATTTAACAGAAAGCAATGATAAAGCTGTTAAAGAAATTTGGTCACAAGCTACCTATGCTATAGTAGAAGGCTCTACCAAAACCTATAATACCAAAGAGGCGCAAGGCACTTTGAAGATTAAAAGAAGGGGATTTACTTCTTTTTCCTCCTTCCCTAAGAAATCTTATACTGTAAAATTAACGGATGGAGTACCATTGTTGGGAATGGAATCCAATAAGGATTGGGTTCTGGTGGCAAATTATTCTGATAAGAGTTTATTGCGGAATTATTTTGCCTATAATATCAGTAACCAAATGAATACCTCTTGGGCACCGGAATGCAATTTTATTGATGTGTATATAACATATGGAAGC
>CAYMRI010000036.1:0-14371 GCA_964392835.1 uncultured Eubacteriales bacterium | reverse complement strand
GAGAACCGGGGCAAATGTTTTAACTATTTTGGGACATTTTCGCTAATGGTTGACACCCATTGGCTGTTTGGGCAAGTTAGTTGGTGCAACGTTTGCCTCCATTGTATCTATACAAAAAAAAATAGCGCTCCAGATACAAAAAAGCTCAAATTTTGTTTGGTACCACTTTTGATATCCTCCAGCCTGGCTACAACAAACCAGTTTCCCATCAGGCATTCCCTGCAACCTTCTCCGTATCTTATTTGCCTCCTCTTCCAGCCGAAAATATTCCTTTTGCATTTTTTCAAACATCATAACAACACCACCCCCGCAACCACCACTGCAATCGCAATCAATGGGCCAAACGGAATTCTGTCAGTCCGCTTCAGTTTCCGCAACAAGCAAAGAGCCCCCAAAGCCAACACCGACAATACCGCTAAGACACAGTAGGACAACAGCACTCCATCAATCCCTAGAAAAACACCGCACATGCCATAGAATTTGATGTCCCCGCCGCCAATGCCGGCTTTATCACGAGAATGCCGGCGGCTAATCAAATCTGCCAAAAGCCATGGCAGACCACCGGCCAGCAGTCCCAAAGCACTGTCCAACAACGTGTCCCACAAAGCAGCCCAAACGCAAGCCACATCCGCCACGTCCAAAGAAGCCCCCAGCAGGCGCAAAAAAAGGCCTGTTGCCAGGCCCACTATAATCAACCAATTGGGAATCCGTCGCCATTTCAAATCCCAGATAGCGGCGACGGCGCACAACACGCATAAGGCGGCAAATAGCAACGCCTTACTCCACACATCCATAGAAAAGCCCCATTTCTTTCTTATTTTTTCTGTTTCAGGCTCTTTTCCAAAGTGGTTCTGGGAATCATAATTTGATGACCGCAACCGGTGCATTTCAAGCGAAAATCCGCACCTGTCCTAAGCACTTCCCAAGTATTACTGCCGCATGGATGTGATTTTTTCAATGTAACAAATTCGCCTACGTTGATGGGAATCGGCATGTAACCACCCTGTCCTTTCCTGCATAATCTTTGTGTATGGTAATCTCGGTATAACGGCATTCCTCTGCAAACAAAGCAGCTACAGCCTCTCCCTGGTCAAAGCCAATTTCGCAGGCAAAATACCCGTCCGGTTTTAACAGTCGATGTACCTGGGCCGCCATCACCCGATAAAATGACAAACCATCCTCGCCGCCATCCAAAGCAGAAAGGGGCTCGTACTCCCGTACCTTCGCCTCTAATTCTACTACATCTCCACTGGGAATGTAAGGGGGATTTATTGTAACAATATGAAATGTTTTGTCGATTTTCCAAACCAAGTCCTCAAACGCCAAAACATCGCCTAAAATCCACTGTATCTGTCCATCCATCTGATGCAAAGTTCTATTTTTCCGAGCATACGCCAAAGCTTCTTTTGAAAAATCCACTCCCACTGTTTCGCATTCCCGTCCCCGTTCCTGCAACAGCTTCGTTAAACTAATGGCAATACACCCGGAACCGGTACAAAGGTCCAGAATTTGCAATGGTGATCCGTTCTCTCCCACCGGCAAACCATCTCCCATAGCTGCATCTAAACAAAGCTCCACTAGGGTTTCCGTGTCCGCTCTTGGCACCAAAACACCGGGCCCTACATAAAAATCCAGCCCCATAAAGCCCCGTTGTCCCAGAATGTAATCCAAAGGTTCCCCAGCCATAAGCCGTGCCAATCCATCTGCCACCGCCGCTTCCTGTTCCTCCGTTAACACCCCATCATCATGGGTGTACAAATAAGCTGAGGAACACTGCAGTATATGGCACAACAAAGCACCCGCAGTAAATGCGGGTGCATCCATTTGTACTTCTGTTAACTTGGAAACCAGTAAGGCCTTACTCTGCCGTATGGTCATCTTGGCTCTCCTTTTCTGCAGACTTCTCTTCTGCCATTTTTCTGTTGGCAGCGCCCTGTGATTGCTTAATCATTTCCTCAATTTCCGCTTCCGTATTAAAAGGAATGCTTTCATCCAGGGAAGCTTTTAAAGAAGCGATGCCCACTTCAATCATATCATCGTCCGGTTCAAATGTGGTAAGTCTCTGCATTGCAAGTCCCGGTGCTGCAATCGCCCGTACAATCGGATTGTGGAATCGTGCAGTTAATCGTGTTATTTCGTAAGTTATCCCAGCCAAAACAGGCATAAACAGCAAACGAATCAGTACTTTCCAAATAGCCCCAGTAATGCCAAGCGCACCCAAGCCTAAATCCAACAAAGAAAACAATAAAATACTGATAATCATAATCAAAAACATAAACGCAGTACCGCAACGAGGATGCAATGTAGTATATTTCCGTACATTTTCCACCGTCAATTCTTCCCCGTGTTCTAAACAGTGAATGCATTTGTGTTCTGCACCATGATAGGAAAACACTCTGCGGATTTCCTTCATTCTGGTAGCCAATACAATATAGCCAATAAACAGACCAATACGAATGGCGCCTTCAATGAGATTTTTCACCAACACATGCACATTGGGGCCAAACAGTTCCACCACCACTTTGGGCAGCAGCATAAACAAGCCAATACTAAAAGCAAGAGAAATAACGACGGAAATGACCATCATAATATCCATCAATTTATCGCCGAACACCTTTTCCAAAAACTTGTCAAATTTGGATGGTTCCTTGTTTTGGTCAACCCCCTCTTCCAAATCTACAAATTCTGCAGATTTGGTCAGATAATACACACTGTCTACCATGCTGGATACCAAGTTAAACGCACCACGCAGGAACGGAATCTTCCCAATGACACTTCTGGCATTATTCCGTAGCGGCTTTTTCACTACCTGAATACTGCCGTCAGACAATCTGACAGCCATAGCCACTGCGGACTCACTACGCATCATGACGCCCTCCATCAAAGCGGAGCCCCCCACTTTTAAGGTGCACCCATCATGCATTCCATACTTATTTCTCTTACCCATTTGTATCTCCTTACTTTTTCTCTTACTTTTTGCCCCAAGCTTCCTTTTCCAGCTCTGTATAAGCGATTTTTCCCACTTTAGTGGTTGGCAAAGAATCCCGGAATTCAATTTCACGAGGCGTACTCCACTTTGCCAGGTACTCTCTGCAAAGTTTTAAAATACTATCCTTCATTTCCTGATTCTTCTCATAGCCTTCCTTCAACACGATAAACGCTTTAATTCTTTCAATCTGATAGTCATCCGGCACACCGATAACACAGGACATAACCACCGCTTCGTGCTTGTTAATGACTTCCTCGATTTGAGTCGGGAATACAGAATAGCCGGAGCTCTTAATGATTCTCTTAATTCTCAGTTTGAAAAATACAAATCCATCTTCGTCCATGTGACCCATATCGCCGGTATGAATCCAAACACGTCCGTCCGCATGGGTTTTACGAACCATAGCGGTCTCTTCCGGTTCATTATAGTATTCCAACATACAAGAAGGACCGGAAATACAGATTTCACCATCAACACCGGTTTCGCAAGGAATTTCTGTACCATGTTCAAAAATCTTGTAAATAGTATCCGGATACGGAATGCCCACACTCCCCGGCTTGTACAATGCCTTGGGCATTAAACAACTGGCTGTTACGGTTTCGGTCAAACCAAATCCTTCCTGCAATTCTACCGTACCGCCTCTTTCTTTCATGAAAGCATCAAATCTGCGCTTAATATCTTCCGGCAAAGCATCCCCACCGGCAAATGCACCTTTCAAGCAGGAAAAATCTGCTTTCTTCATGACTTCACTTCTCAACAAGCCTTCATACAACGTAGGCACGCCGGCAATGAAGTTTGGCTTCTGCTTTGCAAACACCTTTGCAAACTCATCTGCATTGAACTTAGGCACCAAAATAATGGTTGCTCCAAACACAACAGGAGTATGCATACAAATGCCCAATCCAAATCCGTGGAACAGGGGCATGATACACATAAATTTTGCAGAAGTAACCACCTCTTCCTGATGAGATGCGGTCTGAATTGCAAGCGCATTAAAATTCATATTGGAAAGCAGGATACCCTTTTGCTTTCCGGTAGTACCGCCACTGTACAGAATCACTGCACCGTCGTCTACCTTTCTGGTGTTACTTACTTCTGCAGAAGATGCCTTTCCGCTTGCCATCACATATTTCCATTGGGTCAGCACAGCATCCCCTTCATAGGCAATTTTAGGAATCTTTCTCCCGGAAGTTGCCCAAAAGCCAATGGACAAAACGGTGCTTAAGTAATCGCCCATTTTACAGATAATGATTTTCTTGGCATTAATTTCATTGCGCACTGGCATTACATTCTTGTACAAAAAGTCTGTGGTAATATAGTACTGACTCTTTGTCAATTCCATGGCATATTGAATTTCCTTAGGTGCAGAAAGCGGGTGAATCATATTTGCAATACCGCCTGCCTTATTAATCGCATAAAAAATAATAATGGCGTGTGGAACATTCGGCAAGCCGACGGTAAATATGTCTCCTTCTTGAAATCCCAATTCTTTCAATCCCTTTGCGCAACAATCCACTGCTGCAAGCAACTGACTGTAACTAATTTTCGTCCCCATAAATTCAATGGCAATATTGTCTGGGTTTGCATTTGCAGTATCCACTAACATTTCATACAGTTTCCGGTCAGGATATTGCAAATTCGGGATCGTTTCCTTCCCGTAAAACTTCAGCCACGGCCGTTCACAGTTCATATTGTCCGGCGCAGCTTTCACAACTCTGTGATTTTCAAAGATCATCTGGTACCTCCTCCGGCCGTTCTAATAGCAACTCCGGATTTTCCATTAAATTTTTAAATAGCCTAATTGCCGTGATGTAGTAAAAACCATTGCTGATCCTTTCATCCAAGGTAACCGTAAATTCCATGACATCTCTTTCTACCATGCCTTCGCCCTCCACATGTACAAGCTTCTTGTGAATCTTGCCCACTGCGACAAACACAGAACAGGTGCCTCTGTCATAAAGATGGTGAAACGGCACTTCTTCCAATCCGATGCTTCCCAAATTGGTAATAAACGCACTGCACATCATGGGGTCAAAATCATACAACGCCTTCGGATACCATCCGTGGTAATCCAACCAGTTGATAAACCGCATAAAAATGCGCAATACAAATCTGGGCAGTTTCCGAAGCATATCCAGCAAATCTGTGGTGTCATCATGAGATTCATCTTTTGCCACCTTGATACCGCCGGAAAGTTTTTCCGCCACATCCTCCAAATTTGCATGCCTGTCAAAAGACAGTTTCACATTGGTTTCCACCGCTTCTTCCGTGAACTTCTTCTTTGCGGTAAAGCTAAGCACAATCTTCTTTCTTTGATAGTGCCTGTGGCCTTGCACAAAGCGGTTCAGGTGGGGCCGCAATGCTATGGTTCTCACCAACGCTGCAAGAGAAACGCCGAAATAAGTGTACTTTCCTTCACTTTCTTTCACAAATTTTACAAGGTTGGTTGCATCCACATAATCTTTAAAATAGACACTGGACGCATCTCTGGTAGGCATCAAATAGGGTACAATGGCAGTAAAAGAATCGTGGTTGCGAACCCTTGTTGCATCTTTCCGGTCGCCCCAGCGTTTTTTCTGCTTTTTCGCCTTTGTTTCCTCCTGCTTCGACACAATATCCCTCCTTTCGTAAGTTAATTTTTCCACCCCTCAGTATATCTATATAGCACTTAAAAGTCAAATATCCATGCGAGCAACTCTTCTTCGTGATAGGCCGGGTCCCAACTGCCGTGGGTCACCCCTTCATATTCGGTATAACGCACCTGTCCTCCTGCTTTTTGGATTGCTTCTACCATGTCCCTTGTAGACTGTACCGACACAATATCGTCTGCATTTCCGTGGAAGGTCCAGATTTGGACACCGCTTTGGATGATTCGCCCCACATCTTCTTTGTTGACGCTTCCCCCGCCGCAAACCGGCAGTGCTTTGAAAAATAGTCCCGGGTGTCGGCTAATCAAATCCCATGTGCCGAACCCGCCCATAGAAATGCCTGTGACAACACTGTGTGCTTCATCCAGATTGTATTTTTTTATGGTTTCTTTGCACAGTGCCACCACTGCCTGTAAAGGCAGGGAGATTGGTTTTAAGCCATTATAGGAACCTGCTCCCCAAGGTTTATGCACCCATTTTTCATCCGTGCCGTCCTGTTGTGTGTTAGGACATTGCGGCGCTATCACGACTGCCGGATGGGTGTGGGCATATTCGCTGTTAATGTAGCGTTGCAAAAACTGGTTGTTATAGGCAATCTGTCGCTGGTTGTCCGTCCCCCGCTCGCCTGCCCCATGTAAAAAGAGTATCAGGGTGCTTTGCTTGTTAGGTTGTGGGGGTATGTAAATCCGGTACGGCAAAGTGAAGGTACCACTTTCCGTGCCTAATTCAAATTCCTGCGGTTGCATAACATCTAAAACAGAGATTTCTTTTTTCATCCTCTACCCAATCCTTTCTAAACCAGATTCAACAGGGAGACCAATTCAAGCACAACAAGGACAATCAAAGCAACAATGCCAAACACATGCCAAAACTTTGCAATACCCGTTATTTTAGCCAAATGCTGTTCTGTGCGAAGAATCGCAATGTCCTTTTTCACTCTCAGCAATTCTTCCAAGTCTTCTTCAGAAAATTCCGGTTCATGGGTAATGATTTTATAAAACTCATCTGCATCTTGTACCACTTCATATTCAAGTGTCTTTTGTAGCCTTTCATACTCCTCATAATCGATTTTCACTTTTTCTTTTCTTACTTCTACCAGCTCTTTTTTCAACTCAGCTTTTACATCGTTTAAAACTTTTTTTGCTTCCATAAACATTTCCTCCTATAATATAAATTTATTGTAATTTTATACAATCATACCACACCGCTAACGCAAAATCCATTTACTAACATTAGATTTTCCATTACAGAATCGCAAGAAAAACAAAAGCCCCGAAAGCTTTATGCAATCGGGGTTTTCTTGGTGCACCATCAGGGACTCGAACCCGGGGCCCACTGATTAAGAGTCAGTTGCTCTACCAACTGAGCTAATGGTGCTTACGCTTGCGTTGCTTTACACAACATTGATGATTATACTCATTGATTCCGGGTTTGTCAACAGTATTTTTACATTTTTATGGGTAATTTTTTGAGAAAAATTTTTGCCTTGGCCGCGTCCAGCCTCGACTCGGCAGAAAACGGTCACAGCAGAGAAAGCAAAAATACAATCAATAAAACAGCAGTTATCATTGCCCCAACCACAGAGTAAAAATCTAAGCCGAACAAAAGCGGCATAACGGAAGTGATAACTGCAAGGGCGGAGATTACTCGAAGCACTATTTGCAATCCCCTTTTTGGTTTCACCATATAGACAACAGCCAAAACAAGAAGTACACACGTGAGTAGTGCGGTAAGAAACGGCCCGAAATTAGCATATCCGTACGGTGTTAGCGAAAAATAGGAATAGGTTTGCCGAATTGCACCGGAAGATTCCTCCGGAGATGCAAACCGTAGCACAGCACCATAAGGGAGCAATTCTAAAACAATTGCAATTATAATCAATACGATGAAAGCAATTTTCTTTTTTTTCATAATAGAAACAACTCCTTTTCCTATGGTTATACAATTGAAATGTGGTGGCATACTGTTCCACGCAGCCACATAAGTATCATTTACGCTTTCTTCTGCATCCCCAGTATCATTGAGGATATTATACGCTATACGCAATGGAATAACAATACTTTCCGTATTTTACGGAGTCTTTCATCTATCTAATCGCAAACTGTTTGATTTGGTCGCAGAAGGCCACCTTTATCAGTGGTCACTTCCTGCGGCTATATTGAAAAATTACCTCAACATAATTATGTTTATATCTTACCGCCTCTCATGGCGATTCCTCCCACATCCACCAGCCGTACAATCACAGGAGACAAAATGGCATTTACCAGCAACTCTAGCACGAAGTTCAAACCTACAAGTCCCACCAGCATATACACACCGACAGACATTCCTCCGGCAACCGCCCATTGGCTAATGGTATCGTAAAAGAAAAGTCTGCTTCCCAAAAGGAAAATGCCTGTATTGACCAGTGGGCAAACCACTGCGCCTGCAACCACTGCAAGATAGCGGCTATGCTTTGCAATCAGCTGATAAATCATCCCGGTAAGGAAACCTGCCAAGGTACCTTTTACCAGAACCGTAATAATGGTTCCCAAGGGATTTATGGTAAGAAACAATGTGGCATCTCCAGTCACAAACACCATAATCGAGAAAACAAATCCAAGCCATGCACCGGCCCGTTTGCCACAAAGTGCAGCACCGATTACGATAGGGACAAGAACAAGAGATATAGAAAACAGACCCCCGATTTTGATAAAACCGCCCATATATTGAAGAATCACTACAACGGCAGTAAGCACACCTATTAATGTGAGATTTTTTACATTTGTATTGGATGTATCAGCCACAGTTTTCCCTCCTCACTACAACAAAATCAGTCAAATTATAACACAAAAATTTGAAAACACAACAACACCGCCCCTTGACTTCCACCACACATTCCGCTACAATAATGCCAAATAGAATATTGAGGTAGAGGTGCACTAGACATCAGTAGAATCATGGAGAACCGGAGTGTCCGTGAAGTGGTTTGAAAGGGTTGCGTGCCGAAGGTGAAACTTGATTCCGGAAAGATTCATCTGGTTCTGCGGTTAAGAGCCGCCGGACTGTCATCGAAAGATGGAGCGCTATCTGTATTTTTCAAAATCCCCAATCCCCACCAAACGGAAAGGATGGAAACAAGAAGAAATCACAGCCGGTGCGAAATCCAAGATGCACCGGTATTTTTATTGGAAAAATAAGTCGCTCATAGGAGGCAAAGAAAGAAATGAAAACATATAATGTAGGTATCATAGGCGCAACAGGTATGGTAGGACAAAGATTTATTACCCTGCTGGAAAACCATCCCTGGTTCAACATCAAAGTACTGGCCGCATCCAGCCGTTCTGCAGGTATGACTTATGAAGAAGCTGTAGGCAACCGTTGGAGACTGGAGGCTCCCATGCCGGAATGCGTGAAAAAAATGGTGGTATACGATGCAGAAGCAGATATTAACACCATCGCAAGTCAAGTGGATTTTGTTTTTTGCGCAGTAGATATGAAGAAAGAGGAAATCAAAGCACTGGAAGAAGCATATGCCAAAGCAGAATGCCCGGTTATGTCCAATAACAGCGCCCACAGAGGGACTCCGGATGTTCCCATGATTATTCCGGAACTGAACCCGGAACACGCAGAAGTTATCGCTGCACAGAAAGCTCGTTTGGGCACAAAGAGAGGTTTTATCTCCGTAAAGTCCAACTGCTCTTTGCAAAGCTATGTGCCTGCCCTCTTCCCGCTGAATAAATTTGGTGTAAAGAAAGTATTGGCATGTACCTACCAGGCAATCTCCGGTGCCGGCAAAAATTTCGACAGCTGGCCGGAAATGGTGGATAACATGATTCCGTATATTGGCGGTGAAGAAGAAAAATCCGAAAAAGAGCCGCTGAAAATCTGGGGCAAAGTGGAAAACGGCGTAATCGTAAACGCAACCTCCCCTGCTATTACCACACAATGTTTGAGAGTACCTGTTACAAACGGCCACTTTGCAGCTGTTTTTGTAACCTTCGAGCAAAAGCCTACCAAAGAAGAAATTCTGGAAGCTTGGGCAAACTTCCGTGGAGAACCGCAAGAATTAGAATTGCCAAGTGCGCCGAAGCAATTTTTACACTACTTTACAGAAGACAATCGTCCCCAAACCAAGTTGGACAGAGACAACGAAGGCGGTATGGCAGTGAACATCGGTCGTTTGCGTGAAGACAGCCAATATGATTATAAGTTTGTTTGCCTGTCCCACAACACCCTTCGCGGTGCTGCAGGCGGCGCAGTATTGATGGCAGAATTGCTCTGTGCAAAAGGATATTTAGATTAATAGAAAGGATGGCGCATTTATGAAGACAAAGATTTTTACAGGTGCAGCAACAGCTCTCGTAACCCCGTTTACAGAAAACGGCATTGATTTTGAAAATTTCGGTCGCCTGATTGAAATGCAAATTGAACAAGGCATTAACGCCCTGGTAATTTGCGGTACCACAGGGGAAGCCTCTACCATGCCGGATGCAGAACACATTTCTGTTTTGAAATTCGCCATTGATAAAGTTGCAAAGAGAGTGCCTGTGATTTGCGGTACCGGCAGTAACGATACCCTCCACGGCATTGAGCTTTGTAAGGAAGCAGAAGCATTGGGTGCAGACGCCCTGCTTTGCGTAACCCCTTACTACAACAAAACCACACAGGAAGGTTTATATCAGCACTTTAAAGCTACGCGTACCGGCATCAACATTGCGCCGGCAACCATCGCGCGTTTAGCAGAAATTGACAACATTGTGGCAGTAAAAGAATGTAATTTGGCACAAATGGCAGATGTACGACGCCTGACACCGGAAGATTTTTCCATTTACTCCGGAAACGATGACCAAGTGCCCTATAATCTGGTCATGGGCGGTAGCGGTGTCATTTCCGTATTGTCCAATTTGGCACCGGCCTATGTGGTAGAAATGATTGCTAAATTCTACGCCGGCGATGTAGCTGGTTGTAGAAAAATGCAACTGGATGCCATTCCTTTGTGCAATGCACTCTTTAGTGAAGTGAACCCCATTCCGGCAAAAGCGGCTATGGAAATGATGGGTTACTGCAATGGCATTGTGCGGATGCCTTTGGTTCCTATTTCCGAGAAGAATAGAGATGTGCTTCGGGCAGAAATGAAAGCCTTCGGTTTAATCAACTAAGAAAGGATGCTTGAAACTATGACGCGTGTAATTATGAACGGTTGCAACGGTAGAATGGGTCGTGTAATTTGTTCCATTGCAAAGGATTACGACTGTGAAATCGTTGCCGGTATTGATAAAGTAACAGGGGTGCCCACAGAGTTTCCTGTGTTCACCACCCCCGCTGAATGTAATGTAGAAGCAGATGTGATGATTGATTTTTCCCACTTCTCTGCGTTTGAAGACATCACCGCTTATGCAATGGAAAAGAAAATGCCCATTGTCATTTGCACCACAGGTTTGCAGCCGGAGCAAGTGGCGAAGATGGATGAAGTGGCAAAGGAAATTCCGGTATTTTTCTCTGCAAATATGTCTTTGGGTGTGAATCTGCTCATGGATTTGGTAAAGAAAGCTGCCCGTTTCTTAGAAGGAAGCTTTGACATTGAAATCGTGGAAAAACACCACAACCAAAAATTGGATGCCCCTTCCGGCACAGCACTGGCGATTGCAGACGGCATCAACTCTGTATTGGAAACTCCTTGCGATTATGTATATGATCGTCAATGCAAACGGGAAAAACGTTCCAAAACAGAAATCGGTCTCCATGCAGTTCGCGGCGGCACCATCGTAGGCGAACACTCCGTTATTTTTGCAGGATACAACGAAGTGATTGAGGTAAACCACACCGCCATGTCTCGGGATGTGTTTGCGGTAGGTGCGTTGAAAGCTGCTAAATACTTAGTAGGCAAAGAAAGCGGCAAATATGCCATGAGCGATATGCTGGCAGAATAAAAACCTCTTGCAGGTTTCTACAAAGCACCTCAAGCTGAACGATTATGCAGAAACTTCTCGTAAAGTTTCTGCATTTCTTTTATTATAGGATAAGAATGCAGAAACAACATGCCATTTAGGTCCAAAGTTTCTGCAAAAACGCTTAAATCATCAAAATATGCAGAAACATCATCGGAAGTTTCTGCATATCAGCTTTGCACAATATGAAATGTAGAAACCAAAACAGAAAAAAGCTTCTCACTTCTTCTTCCCAATGGCCACTTCCATCTCCACCCCTGCTTTTACAGGTTCGCCCAGTACAGGATAATTATTTTCATCCCAGGTCACTTTCTGGGCCCAGGAACTTCTGCCGCCCCAACCGGAACCGGATTCCAAGTTGGCATGATAAATCACCCAAGTAGAGCCATCTGCGGCTGTGGTAAAAGAACAATGCCCCGGTCCGAATACAGCGTCCGATTTTGCAAGCAACGGTTCAGAAGCCTTTGTCCAAGCATCTTTGTCTAAAGGATCATCTCCAGTCAGGGTCAACAAGCCCAAGCAATAATCGTCACACCAACTGCCGCTGGCAGAATATACAATATGCATGGTGCCATTATGAGAAATGGCAACCGGTCCTTCATTGACGGTGCATCCACCGCCTTGTAATTCCCAATCATATTCCGGATAAGAAATCAACACACGTTTGCTGGAAATGGTACAAGGGTCACTCATTTCTGCAATGTAAATTTGCTGTGTAATATTGACCTTTCCCGGCCATCCGGACCAAACAAAATATAACTTGTCATTGTACTCCATCACCGTGCCGTCAATGGCCCAACGATCGGTTTCATCAGTTATTTTTCCTACAAACTCAAAGGGGTCTGTAGGATCCTGGGTGGTTCCCTTTAACACAAACATTCTGTGGTTAGCGTTGTCGCCGTCATCACAAGCCACATATACATACCATTCTCCTTGTATGTAGTGCAGTTCCGGTGCCCACAGTTCTTTAGAATATTCTGTTCCCTCCGGTGGGGTCCAAACCTTCACAGCCTCTGCAGTTCCAATATCGTAAAAATGCTCCATTTTTGCAATGCAGATGCCGCCTTTCCCGGAATAACAATAATAGTAATAACCGTCTTCCTCATGATAAATCACCCAAGGGTCGTTGCCTGTGGGTGCAATAGGGTTGGTAATGGTCGTCATAACATACGCCTCCTCTTGTACATTCTCCTGGTTTTCTGTACTGGGTGTTGCCGTACTCCCCGTATCACCGCTGTCATTGGCACAACTGCAACAGCCAAACACAACCCCCAGTAACAATAAGCCAATGAAACATCTTTTCCACACACGCTGTCTCATTTTGTCACCTTCATTTTCACCAGCAACATATTTTCACCGAAAAATGGTTTGTCATTGCTGACGCCAATATAATCCTTTCCAAATAATTCATATAAATTCCCGGCAATGGTACATTCCGGTACTCTCCCAAGTAAACGTTCTCCGTCAGTCAGCATGGCCAACTGCACCGGCGCCCCATAATTTCCCTCATTGGTATAGTCACCTCCGCTGGCAACCATAATCCAAATGCCAAGCTGTCCGTTTAATAATTCTTTTAACGTCCGTGCGTCCGGTACAACGGACATAGGCGGAACACTTAACATCGGTACTCCATCATACCCACAATCCGCAGCACCTGTCAAGGGCATGTCATACTGGGCAGCGCTCTTTTTATGGGTGTATCCTTGCTTTACCACACCTTTATCAACAAACGTCACCGGGTTAGCTTCCCTGTCAAATCCTTCCATATCAAAAAACGGCACATGATAGTGTTCCGCAGACACATCCTGCACTAAAGTGAAGTGGTCAGAAAAAAGTTTTTCTCCCAAATGACCTGTAAACAAAGAAGAACCGCCACCCAACTGCTCGCCGTTTAAATCAGAGGCAAATTTGCCCAATAAATGGGAAGGAGAAAGAATCACCGGTAAAGTTTCGTCCTCATTCAATTCCGGCATATCCACCGGATTTCGGAAGCTTTTTAGAATGTCTCTTGCCTCCTGCAAAAATGCTTCTTTCTCAAAAGTTCTGTCTATCCGGGATAAAAAACCATCAAACACATTCACAGAATCCACATGCTTCATCAGCACTTCCACTAAAACGGTACTGTCCTGATTTACATAGGAAAGTCCCGTATCATTTTGCAGTTCTTCCTTGGTAGAAAACAATTGTATCTTATTGCTGAATACAAAGTCCGGATGTTCTGTCCGTAAAGTTGCCAGGCAATCTTCCATTTCTGCCAGAAATTCCTGCTCCGACATAGCCGGACCTCGCAAATCCCGCACTTTACACCCCCCTGCTGTAGGTTCATAAGGATAGGGCACCTTATCCTGCAAGGCTTCTTCTGCTGCCTTCCAGGTTTCCTCTGTAGCCTCTCCCAGCACACCGGCCACCCCAATGCAGCCGTTATCATAAACACGACACCCGGTTTTGGTAATATTTTTCTTACGGATGGAATCCACATAACCGGCCGTAATATTCAAACTAACTTCTTGTATTGTATATTGGTAACATTCCCGTTTCATGATATCCTCCTATTGCACATGTATATTTTTCACCCGGATATAGGGACCGCCAAAGCCCACGGGCAATGGGTATTGTTCCATTTTTCCGCAGCCACCCAAAGCAAAAGAAGTAAGCTCCACTTTATCGGAAAAACCATCAATTTCCTTTAAGGTTTCCATCACATTACCGGTGATGACTGCAATTTCCAAAGGCTCTGCAATTTTGCCATTCCGGATACGGTAAGCTTTTCTCGGGGCAATGGTAAAGGTGGACATACCAGAACC
>CAYMRI010000035.1:0-14635 GCA_964392835.1 uncultured Eubacteriales bacterium | reverse complement strand
TGGTAGAGGCCATTCGGGTTGCCGCGGAAATGATTGAGAACAATAAAGCACAAGGAGGCTATTAAGTTTATGGGAAAGAAAAGAGACGACATTCACAAGGTGTTAATTATCGGTTCCGGTCCTATTATTATCGGACAAGCTTGTGAATTTGACTATTCCGGTACACAGGCGTGTAAAGCCCTTCGGAAGTTGGGATATGAAATCGTATTGGTGAATTCCAATCCGGCGACCATTATGACCGACCCGGAAACCGCTGATAAAACTTATATTGAACCGTTAAATGTAGAACGTTTGACGCAGATTATTGAATTGGAAAGACCGGATGCCCTTTTGCCGAATTTGGGAGGACAATCAGGTCTTAATTTATGTTCTGAATTGGCCAAGGCCGGTGTGCTGGACAAATACAACGTGCAGGTCATCGGTGTGCAGATTGATGCCATCGAACGGGGCGAAGACAGAATTGAATTTAAAGAAACCATGGATCGCCTGGGCATTGAAATGGCACGAAGCGAAGTTGCTTACTCCGTAGAAGATGCGGTTGCCATTGCGGACAAGCTGGGGTACCCGGTAGTGCTCCGTCCTGCTTACACCATGGGCGGCGTCGGCGGCGGTTTGGTATATAACATTGACGAATTAAAGTCCGTTGTAGAAAGAGGTTTGCAGGCTTCCTTGGTTGGCCAGGTTCTGGTAGAGGAGTCCATTTTAGGCTGGGAAGAATTGGAAGTGGAAGTGGTTCGTGATGCTACGGGAAAGATGATTGCCGTATGTTTCATTGAAAACATTGACCCATTGGGGGTACACACCGGTGACTCCTTCTGCTCCGCGCCTATGCTTACCATTCCGGAAGAGGTACAAAAGGAATTACAACGCCAGGCATTCAGCATCGTAGATGAAATTCAGGTCATCGGTGGTACCAATGTGCAGTTTGCAAGAAACACCGAAACCGGCAGAATCATTGTAATTGAAATTAACCCCAGAACATCCCGTTCTTCTGCTTTGGCTTCCAAAGCAACCGGTTTCCCCATTGCTATGGTTTCCGCGTTGTTGGCAGCAGGCTTGGATTTGGCAGACATTGAATGTGGTAAGTACGGCACCTTGGACAAATATGTGCCCAATGGAGATTATATCGTAATTAAGTTTGCGCGTTGGGCGTTTGAAAAATTCAAAGGCGCACAGGACAAGCTGGGTACTCAGATGCGTGCCGTGGGCGAAGTGATGAGTATTGGTAAAACTTATAAAGAAGCGTTCCAAAAGGCAATCCGTTCTTTGGAAATCGGTCGTTACGGTTTGGGTGGTGCAAAGGATTTCGGCACCAAGACCAAAGAAGAATTGATTAATATGCTTTACACACCTACCAGTGAGCGTCAGTTTATTATGTACGAAGCACTGCGGAAAGGTGCGACTGTAGAGGAATTGCAAGAACTGACCAAGATTAAACCGTATTTTATCAATCAGATGAAAGAACTGGTAGAGGAAGAAGAAGCAATCAAGGCGTACGAAGGACAGATTCCGCCGATTGCTGTGTTGGAAAGTGCAAAGAAAAACGGTTTTTCCGACCGTTATCTGAGCAAATTGCTTGCTGTGGAAGAAACTGCATTGCGGAATGCAAGAGAAGCTGCAGGTATCACCGAAGGCTGGGAAGGGGTTCATGTAAGCGGTACCAAAGATGCGGCTTACTACTATTCTTCCTATAACATTAAGGATAACAGCCCGGTTTCCGACAAGCCAAAGATTATGATTCTGGGCGGTGGGCCTAACAGAATCGGCCAGGGTATTGAATTTGACTACTGCTGTGTACACGCAGCATTCGCTCTGAAGGATTTGGGTTTTGAAACCATTATTGTAAACTGTAACCCGGAAACGGTATCCACCGACTACGATACTTCCGATAAACTGTATTTTGAGCCGTTGACTTTGGAAGATGTTTTGAGCATTTATGCCAAGGAAAAACCAGTTGGCGTCATTGCACAGTTCGGCGGTCAGACACCGCTGAATCTGGCAGCAGACCTGAAGAAAGCCGGGGTTCGTATTTTGGGAACCTCTCCGGAAACCATTGACTTGGCAGAGGACAGAGATTTGTTCCGCGCCATGATGGACAAGCTGGAAATTCCTATGCCGGAATCCGGAATGGCTGTCAACTTTGAAGAAGCAAGAGACATTGCAAATTCCATCGGTTACCCGGTTATGGTACGACCTTCTTATGTATTGGGCGGTCGTGGTATGGAAGTGGTACACGACGAAGAAAGCCTGAAAGTTTATATGGCAGCGGCAACCGGTGTTACCCCGGACAGACCAATTTTGATTGACAGATTTCTCAACAACGCCATGGAATGTGAAGCAGATGCAATCAGCGATGGTGTCAACGCCTATGTGCCGGCAGTGATGGAACACATCGAGCTGGCGGGTGTGCACTCCGGAGACTCCGCTTGTATTCTGCCTTCTTTGAACATTTCACCGAAAAATGTGGCAACCATTAAGGAATACACCATGAAAATCGCAAAAGAAATGAATGTTTGCGGTTTGATGAATATGCAGTATGCTATTGAAGACGATAAAGTATATGTGTTAGAAGCCAATCCCCGTGCTTCCCGTACGGTGCCCTTGGTTTCCAAGGTATGTAACATCCAGATGGTAAGACTGGCAACCCAGATTATGACGGGCGAATTAACCGGAAAGCCGTCCCCGATTATCGATATGCCGGAAAGAGTGATTCCGCACTACGGTGTCAAAGAAGCGGTGTTCCCCTTTAATATGTTCCAAGAAGTTGACCCGGTATTAGGGCCTGAAATGCGTTCCACCGGTGAAGTATTGGGTATTGCAAAGACCTTTGGTGAAGCGTTTTTCAAATCCCAAGAAGCTACTAAGTTGTGTTTGCCCACTTCCGGTACTGTTTTAATCAGTGTCAACGATAGAGATAAGAGTGAATTGCTTGAGCTGGCAGAAGGCTTCCGTGCAGTAGGATTCTCTATTTTAGCAACACCGGGCACCTATGCAATGCTACAGGCCAATGGGATTGAGGCACAAAAAATTGCAAAGGTGGAAGAGGGAAGACCAAACGTGTTGGATGTAATCACCAACGGACAGGTACAAATTATCATCAATACCCCTAATGACAAGAAGGGTGCTCAGGATGACAGTTATATTCGGAAAGGCGCTATCCGCGGCCAGATTCCTTACTTCACCACCATGGCAGCAGCCAAAGCCGCTGTAGCAGGTATTGCAGAAGCAAAGGCGCGGGGCGACCAGTTCGCAGTGAAGTCCTTGCAGGCGTTCCACGGAGAGATTCAGTAAGGAAACGTTTTTGAACCACCCGGCGCAAATGATGTGCCGGGTGTTATTTTGTTATTGCCGGGCGGTTCGGATTGCATCTCACGAATTATCGCCCACCTTGATACGCTATCTCTAAAAATACCGCCCTTTTGGGGTGTTATCTTGTCTTTGCCCAGCAATTTGTGGTGCAATAGCAAGAACTAAAAAAAGATGCGGTAGGGCAGAGGGCGGTAAAAATAAAGATACCATACCTGCCGGGCGGCAATTCGTGAGATGATAGACTTCTTGAGTCGGTATTTTTGGAGATGCGATTCCAATCGCCCGCAGCCATGCTCCCCCCCTTGCACATCCGCCCTTCCTGTAGTAAAATAATGTCGTTTGTGATAAATGCAACACTTTTTAGGAAGGAATTGGAAACAACATGCAGAAAGAAAGCACAGTAGACAACAAGCTAAAAGAAAACAAAATGGGGACTATGCCGGTGGGCCGGCTGTTAATCACCATGGCACTGCCTATGATGATTTCCATGTTGGTACAAGCACTATATAATATTGTAGATAGTATTTTTGTAAGTTGGATTAGTGAAGATGCCTTTACCGCAGTATCTTTAGCTTTCCCTATGCAAAACTTTATGATTGCAGTGGCAAGCGGAACTGGCGTGGGGATGAATGCGCTGTTGTCCAAAAGCCTGGGGGAGAAGAAACAGGATTTAGCAAACAAAGCGGCTATGAATGGTATTTTTCTGGCGGTTTGCAGCTGGATTTTCTTCTGTATCATAGGATTCTTTTTTGTGCCCATGTTTATGCAGGCGCAAACCAACACAAAGGATGTTTATGAATATGGGTGCTCTTATTTGTATATATGTCTCTTTTGCTCTTTTGCTTGTTTAGGACAAGTGACTATGGAGCGGCTGTTGCAGTCTACGGGAAAGACAGTCTACTCCATGATAGCCCAGGCCTCCGGGGCAGTTGTGAATATTGTGTTGGACTATGTCCTGATTTTCCCTTGCGGCTTAGGTGTGAGCGGTGCTGCGATTGCGACCATTATCGGGCAGTGTGTGGGATTACTACTGGGATTATTCTTTAACCTGAAAGTCAATAAAGAAATTCAATTGTCTGTCAAAGGATTCCGACCGGAGCTTGGCGTCATTAGAAAAATCTATGCCGTGGGGCTGCCCTCCATTGTCATGGGGTCTATCGGTTCTATTATGACATTTTTCATGAATATTATATTAAAAGCATTTGCATCGGCAACTGCTGTATTTGGTGCTTACTTTAAAGTACAGAGCTTTATCTTTATGCCTGTATTTGGTTTAAACAATGCTATGGTGCCCATTATTTCCTATAACTATGGTGCAAGAAAACCCAAGCGAATTATGAAAACAATAAAACTCAGTATTATCTATGCCGTGGCAATGATGCTATGTGGCTTTGCGGCATTTCAACTGATTCCTGACTTGTTGTTGCAAATGTTTGAAGCCTCGCCTGCAATGCTTGCGTTGGGGGTTCCTGCTTTTCGTACCATTAGCCTAAGCTTTTTGTTTGCCGGATTCTGTATTGTCGCCGGTTCTGTCTTTCAGGCACTGGGAAAAGGCGTAAGAAGCTTGATTGTGTCGGTGGTGCGACAATTGGTGGTGTTGATTCCGGTGGCGTTTTTACTGTCTTTAAGTGGCGTAGTGGATTATATCTGGTGGGCGTTCCCCATTGCGGAAATTTTTTCCATGGGATTGAGCGTATTGTTCCTGTATCAAATTTATCAAAAGGAAATTAAGCCTTTAGGTGCGGAGGGATGAAACATGAAAGAACTTCCATTGTTTCAAAATTTAAATGAGAGAGAGCATCAGACCATTCTGACTCGGCTTTCTGCTAAGGAAAAAAATTACGGCAAAGGGGAGCTTCTTTGCCGCTATGAAGGCAATCAAACTTTAATCGGTGTGATTTTGGAAGGAAGCGCCCAAGTACTGCGTTATGATGAGGCCAACCGAAAAATGGTGCTGGAGTGGCTGCACCCTGGTGATGTGTTTGGAGAGGCGTTAGCCTTCCCCTGTGGATTTGAAAAGGAAGAGGAAACCTTTGTGGTTTGCGATAGGGCGACGAAGGTTTTGTATTTTGCCTATGAAAAATTGACAGAACTTTGCGACCAGGCCAGGGACGGCGGCGTGCCGGGGGTTCTGGCCGCCAATTGGAGTGGCATTTTAACAAAAAAAGTGGCCGCTTTCGGAAGGCGGTTGGAGATTTTAAGCTGTAGAAGCATCCGTGAAAAACTAAATTGCTATTTTTCCATTCTGGCAAAAGAGCAGGGGGACCGTCAATTTGAAAATCCCTACAATATGACAGTGCTGGCAGACTATTTGTGTGTGGACCGTAGTGCCATGGTGCGGGAAATTGGTGCAATGCGGGATGAGGGTCTGATAAAAATGGAAAAAAAGGATGTCATCTTGCTATAAAGTGTGGTACAATAAGCGTTGAAATGAATTTACGGGGGTCATCTTATGGCTGCGAACAGATTAATGAAACCGGAAGGTTATCATCCAAAGATGGATGTCAAGACAACTGAAAAAGCAATTAAGAAAGTAAAGGATATTTTTGAACACGAATTGGCATTAATGCTGAATTTACAAAGAGTATCTGCGCCTATCCTGGTAGACCCCAAGTCAGGTATCAATGATAACTTGAACGGCGTAGAGCGCCCGGTATCTTTTGATGTACCGTCTGCAGGCTGTGAGGCAGAAATTGTCCATTCTTTGGCAAAGTGGAAAAGAATGGCTTTGCATCGTTACGGATTCCATGTGGGAGAAGGGCTTTACACGGACATGAACGCCATCCGCAGAGATGAAGATTTGGATAATTTGCATTCCATTTATGTGGACCAGTGGGACTGGGAAGCTATTATTACCAAAGAGCAGCGGAATGAAGAAACCTTGCGCTTATTTGTACAAAAGATTTATAATTCTATTAAGGCGGCAGAAGCCCGTGTGATTGTTTCTTTCCCGGTGCTGGAATCCTTTTTGCCGGACGATATTTATTTTATTACCACCCAGGAATTGGAAGATAAGTATCCGAATTTGACGCCAAAGGAACGGGAAGACGCCATTACCAAAGAATATGGTGCGGTTTTTATTATGAAAATTGGTGGAAAGCTTCGTTCCGGTATTCCCCATGATGGCAGAGCGCCGGACTATGATGATTGGGAGCTGAACGGGGACATTATGCTTTGGTATCCTGTGCTGAACAGAGCGGTTGAGGTTTCCTCCATGGGAATCCGTGTGGATGAAGAGGCATTAAAGCGCCAGCTGGAAATTTCCGGCTGTCAGGACAGAGCGGAATTGCCTTTCCACAAGGCGTTACTCAATGGAGAATTGCCTTATACCATCGGCGGCGGTATTGGACAGTCCAGAATTTGTATGTATATTTTAAACAAAGCCCACATTGGGGAAATTCATGCTTCCCTGTGGAGCCATGAAATGATAGAAGAATGTCACAAAGCAGACATTCACTTACTATAAGGAAGTATAAGGAGAGAAGTTGACTATGAGAATTACAGTGAAGGATTTATTTCGCAACACGGCGGAATATACAGGAAAGCAAATTGAGGTTTGCGGTTGGGTGAAGACCATCCGAGACTCCAAAATATACGGCTTTATCGGCTTGAATGACGGTTCTTTCTTTAAGCCGGTGCAGGTGGTATTTGAAGCGGATAAAATTGACAACTTCCAGGAAGTGGCAAGATTGTCCATTAGCTCCTCCATTTGCGTGACCGGTACTTTGGTAGAAACACCGGAAGCAAAGCAGCCTTTTGAAATTAAGGCGGAAAAAATCGAAATTTTAGGTGTGGCTGATTTGTCCTATCCTTTACAGAACAAGCGCCATTCTTTTGAATATTTGCGTACCATTGCACATTTAAGACCTCGTGCAAATACTTTTTCTGCAGTATTCCGCGTGCGCTCTGTATTGGCACATGCCATTCACTGCTTCTTCCAAGAAAGAGGCTTTGTATATGTACACACGCCGTTAATTACAGGCAGTGACTGTGAAGGCGCAGGCGAAATGTTCCAAGTAACCACGTTGGATTTGAAAAATCCGCCTTTGACAGAGGATGGCGAAATTGATTTTTCCAAAGACTTCTTCGGAAAAGCTACCAACTTAACCGTAAGCGGCCAGTTGGCCGGTGAAACCTACTGTACTGCATTTGGTAACATTTATACCTTTGGACCTACCTTCCGTGCAGAAAATTCCAACACCGCTCGTCATGCGGCTGAATTCTGGATGATTGAACCGGAAATTGCATTTGCAGATTTGGAAGACGACATGGAATTGGCAGAGGACATGGTAAAATATATCATCCGCTTTGTGTTGGAACGCTGTCCGGAGGAAATGGAATTTTTCAACAACTTTGTGGATAAAGGTCTGTTGGATAGACTGGATAATGTGATTAACTCTGATTTTGGTCGAGTAACCTACACAGAAGCAGTGGAAATTTTACAAAAATCCGGTCATGAATTTGAGTACCCGGTTACTTGGGGTTGCGATTTGCAGACTGAACATGAGCGTTATTTAACAGAGCAGGTATTTAAAAAGCCTGTATTTGTAACTAACTATCCGAAGGAAATCAAGGCATTCTATATGCGTGCTAACGAGGATGGAAAGACTGTGGCCGCAGTTGACTTACTTGTGCCGGGCGTTGGTGAAATCATCGGCGGTAGCCAGAGAGAAGAACGCTACGATTTATTGGTAAAGAGAATTGAAGAATGTGGCATGAAGGTGGAAGATTACGATTTCTATTTGGATTTGCGTAAATACGGTACGGTGCCTCACGCTGGCTTTGGTTTGGGCTTTGAACGTATGATTATGTACATGACCGGTATGTCCAACATCCGTGACGTGATTCCGTTCCCAAGAACCACAAAGAGTGCAGAATTTTAAGATTTGTTTGAAAAATAAAAGGCAGCGAGGGGAGTGCTCGTTGCCTTTTCGTGTTTTTGAAGAGAGTGAAATAGGGAGAAATAGTAATGACAAAAAAAATACTTTTAATTGATGGCCAGGGCGGAAAACTGGGGAAGCAGTTGGCAGAGTCCATTTTAGAACGGTTTCCCCGGGTGGAACTGGTTGCAGTTGGCAGTAACAGCATTGCCACCGCCACTATGATAAAGGGCGGTGTGAAACTGGCGGCTACCGGGGAAAATGCAGTGGTGGTCAATTGTCGCAACGCAGATGTAATTGTAGGACCCATCGGTATTGTCATTGCAGATTCCATGTTGGGAGAAATTACCCCGGCCATGGCCTTGGCAGTGGCGCAGAGTGTTGCCACAAAGGTTTTGATTCCTACCAATCGTTGTAACAATTTGGTTGCAGGGGTTGGAACAAGTTCTTTGAGTGAGCTGATTGCGGATGCATTGCAGAAAATAGAGGGTGTGTTGCAGAATTTATGATGCCGGGCAGTCGGCTGGATGGAGCTCGGCTGGGCAGTTGAAGGCCGGTTGAAGCCGGTTGCGATTGCATCTTGAAAAATACCGCCCGATGGGGTACGCTATCTTTTGATTTACCGCCCACACGATATGTTATCTTACCGTTTCTGTAAGGAATGCCGTTACTATTACTGTGCCGGAAGCAAGATAGCATAATGGGAAGACGGTAAAATAGAAGATGCCATACTTGTCCGGGTGGTAATGCAAGAGATACGATTTGAACCGCCCACATACCTATAAAAAAGGAGCTATATTATGAAAAAAGTTATGGCAATTTTATTAGTGGTGTTGTTGACAGTGTTTTTTGCGGCATGCCAACCACAGGGAGAGGAAATAAATCCCGGACTACAGACGGCGACTCCAACACAAGAGCCTACGGTTACAAATACCGGAGATATAACACAACCGACGGAAATTCCTGTAAATACACAGGAATCTACACAGGAAAAAACGCCAAATGAAACTCCTTCTGAAACAACTGAAGCAACAACGGGGTCTACACAAAAGGCCACGCAAGAGGCTACCCCGGAAGTAACTACGCAAACACCTACAAAGGCACCAACTGCAACGGTCAAACCCACAACAGCGAAGCCTACAACAGCCAAACCCACCGCGACGGCAACTGCCAAACCGGAAGTCACCTACAGCCCGGTTAGCGGCATTTCCATTGCAAATGATGCAGTGGCGGCAGAAATCTCACTGGATAACAAGGTGCCGCAAAATTTGAAAGCGGCGTATAATACTGTAAAAACTGCTTTTTCCAAAGCAAATGTCTCCGGCAGTGGAGAAAAAACAGTGAATTTTTCCGCCGAATTGACAGTGCAAGAGTTGAAAGATGTTATTTATTATGTAGAAGTGTACAACCCAAATCTTTTCTATGTAAACTGGAATAATGTTTCCTATACCACTTCCGGCGCTACCGGAAAAGTAAAAGCTGTAACCTTAAATTGTACTTCTGCAGTCAGCCAATACGATGCGGTGATGAATAAAGCAAATCAAATTGTGACAGAAGCCAATAAAAAGCCCAATTTGTTTGAAAGAGAACTGTACATCCATGACTGGTTGGTAAAAAACATCCAATATGACAAAACCACAGAAAATGCAGCCAATGTTTATGGCGCATTAATAGAAGGAAAGGCTTTGTGTGAAGGTTATTCCAGAGCATTTCAATATTTAATGAATAAAATAGGCATTGAAACTGTGCTTATTACCGGAACTGCGGGAGAGGCACATATGTGGAATATGGTGAAACTGCATGGACAATATTACTTTGTTGACGTAACCCATGATGACCCAACACCGGACCAAGTAATAGAAAATGGAAAAGAGTATCTCATTGGACATTCTTGCTTCAACATAACCACAAGTACTATTGGAAAAACCCATACCATTGATGCAAAAGGAAGCAGAACAGAAAACGGGTTTTTGCGAAATGCAGACTTGCAAACATGTACTTCCACCTCCCATAACTACTATTATGTTAATGGCCTGGCGGTTTCCAATATGGATCAGTTTCAGTATGTGCTGTATGAAAATAAATCGGTGCAAAATGTAGAAGTATATTTTACCGGAACTATGCCGAATATAGAAGACATAAAGTCCGCTGTTGTAGACTTTATTAAAGCAACTTATCCGGGTAAAGGGTATACTTATACTTGGACCAGCGAAGGCTCCTCCAGCGTAAAACGAAATTGTATCCGAATTTCCTGGGCCATTAAATAAAAATCTTCATATTACATTGTTCTTGAATCTTCCCCTTGGAAAAATATGTTTTTTCAAGGGGAATCCATTTTTCAAAAAAGTTTTTTGCAAACGCAGGTGAGTTACGCCGTAGTATTCGTTCTTTTTGTAATTCCGGCGAAATATCCAAAAAAACAGAGAAGTCATAATAGGTCGCAAGGTCCGGATGCATAGAGTAAGCACCTTCAATCACTGTTAGTTTTTTCGGTGCCATTGGGATTGCCTCTTCCAGTTGCATGGAGGAACAGTCAAATCTTCGGTAGTTGACCATTTCGCCTTTGTTCAAGGGCTGTAGCACCTCTGTTAAAAAACGCTCTCGGTCAATGTTACCGCCCACTTCAGCATACCGCTGGGGTGTTCGTTGCTCGGGCCGCAGAAAAAAGTCGTCCATATGAAAAACTGTGCAATCGTAGATATTGGCAAGCAGTTGACTTAACGTTGTTTTTCCACTTGCGCTACCACCTTCAATTGCCACTTTTAAAGGACCTTTTGCAAGTCGTTTGTCCAGTTCTGCGAAAAATGGCAGGAAAGGGAGATATTCTTTTGCAATGACACGATAAGACGGCCTGTATGCCTCTCTAAAAACGTTCGAATGATGAACAGAAGGATAGCCTTTTGCTTCCCAGTCTTTTACGGCTTGTTCAAAGTCCGTTATTGAAAAAGGGAGCAGGTTTTCACAAACAAGTCCCTTTGCAATCGTTAGCTTTTGCAAGAGCGCTTGCTTTCCGTTTTCTTCCTTTTTTGCTGAAAGAAAAAACAAACTGCCAAGTGTGTTTGCACTTAATCCACTATTTAGATAGGAAAGATACACGCGGCAATATGCTCCGTCCAACTGTTCTACAACGGGTTGGCTTTCTAGGGGGATGCTCTCATATTCTTTTTGAATATAATCTGTCACGGTTTCCAATGACGAAATAAAATGTTCACATCCAAAGGTGCTTTGATACAGAAATTTAAAAATGTCTTGTATTTGCAGCTTTGGATAGGCTTCGTAATGCTTTATGAGCAGATTGCGGGTGTTTTCTTTATTTTTCATAACATTCTCCTATTTACGCGGTTATCCAGCATCATGACAAGGATGGGGATTAATACAATTTGAACAATAATACCGGGAATTGCGTTTGTAAATGCACCTGCCAGGAAAGTCGCAAACGTAAAACTTCCGCCGTTGATACTCAGACAAACAAACATAGCAGCTCCCCAAACCAATCTGCCAATTAACATTGCAGTCAGTAAAGAGCAGTAAATATATGGCTTTTTGCGAGGGAGCATTTTGTGCATTAAGCCTGCTACAGCACCATAAGCGGCAAGTTCAAATGCCATGCAAACGGCTGTGGGGAAAAATGGTGGCATGCCAAGGGTAAGGGACCGAAGCAACGGCGCAATAAATCCAACAATAAGGCCCCAGGGCCACCCGCAGAAAAAACCGCAAAGAAGGACTGGGATATGTAATGGACAAAGCATGGAGCCGATTTCGGGAATCTGTCCGGTTAAAAACGGCATGATATAAGAAAGAGCCAAGAATAGAGCGGCAAGCGTCATTTTTAATAAACTGTTGTGTTCTTTCATAAAGCAAATCCCTTTCTATATGCAAAAAAGTACCACTACCCCTGCAGGGATAATGATACTTTCCTAGTATCGTCTGCGTTTCTTCTGAAACAATGTATAGAGTATAGCAGAAAAATAGGGAAAAATCAAACAGCAGAAAACCCCAAATCGTCCAGTGTTTCTACCGCAGTTGCCACGCAATGGTCGCAGCCATCAATGGTAATGGTTTGCTCAGCTAGGTTTACCTGGAATTTCAACCCGTCCTTTTGCAAAGCCTCCGTAATTCTTGCAACGCATCTTTCGCAGTGCATTTCAGGTACTTTTAATACTTTCATTTTGAAAAACTCCTTTCTTATCGCATTAATTTTTTAATGGTATCGCAAAGCTCCGCAACCACGCTGTCGTCCCCTTGGCGGATTTGGTCCACCACACAGGTCTCAATGTGGCTTTGCAGCAATGTTTTTTCAAAAGCGTTGAGGGCGGAATGGACTGCCGACACCTGGGTTAAAATGTCCACACAGTAACGGTCCTCTTCCACCATGTTGCGGATACCCCGGATTTGCCCTTCCAAGCGGTTCAGCCGGGTCACCAAATCTTTTACCTCTGTTTCCTCACGATGTTTTACCTTACAACATTCCATAGTTTGTTTCTCCTTATAACTTTAATCTTCGCAATCGCAGGGCGTTGCTTACCACACACACAGAACTCAATGACATGGCAAAACCGCCAATCATGGGGCTAAGCAGCGGACCGCCAAATAGGTGCAACACACCGCAGGCTACCGGAATGCCGAGGCTGTTATAGAAAAATGCCCAGAACAAATTCTGCTTAATATTTCTAATAGTAGCTTTGCTTAGCTTAATCGCACGAAAAACATCCATCAAATCGGATTTCATCAGCACAATGTCCGCAGATTCCAGGGCAATGTCACTACCACTGCCAATGGCCGTACCAATGTTGGCTTGTGCCAATGCCGGCGCATCGTTGATACCGTCGCCTACCATCATGACATTTTTCCCTTCTGCCTGCAACTTGGCAACAATGTTTGCTTTGTCTCCGGGCAATACCTCTGCAAAAACATGTTCAATGTGTACTTGCTTTCCAATGGCCTGAGCAGTCAGCTGGTTATCCCCGGTGAGCATATAAACTTCAATTCCTAAAGACTTTAACGCATCAATGGCTTCTATGCTGGTCTGTTTTAGGGTATCTGCAACGGAAATGACACCTTCCATTGTTCCGTTCACTTCCAAAAACATAGGGGTTTGTCCCAAAGAGGCAGCTTCCTGCGCAAAAGTTTGTAAATCAGTAGGGATTGCCACTTCTGCAAACAAGGCTGCGTTACCGATTCGTACTTGCTTGCCGTTCAAAGTGGCCTGGATGCCCTTGCCGGGAATGCTTTGAAAAATATCCGGCTGCGACAGCGGCAAATTACGTTCCTTGGCATATTCCACGATAGCGGCACCTAAAGGATGTTCGGAGGGCTGCTCACAGCTTGCGGCCAACGCCAACAGTTCTTCCGAACAGGAATACTGTACCACTGTGGGTTTCCCTTCTGTAATGGTACCTGTTTTGTCCAGCACCACCGCGTTTACTTTGTGGGTAATTTCCAGCGCCTCACCACTTTTAATTAAAATACCATGATTGGCGCCTACGCCGGTGCCAACCATAATGGCGGTCGGGGTGGCAAGGCCCAGTGCACAAGGACAGGCAATGACCAGCACTGCCACAAAAATAGTTAGGCAGAAGGAAACGGTCTGCCCGCCTGCAAAGTACCAGAGAAGGGCGGCCACCAGGGCAATTCCCAACACTGTGGGCACAAAATAGCCGGCAACCAAATCTGCCATTTTGGAAATAGGAGCTTTTTTCCCTTGGGCGTCTTCTACCAGTTTTACAATTTTTGATAACGTAGTATCGCTTCCTACGCGGGTGACTTCAATTTCCATGGCTCCGTGGTAGTTCATACTGCCGCCGATAACGGTGTCCCCTATATTTTTCTCTACGGGAATGCTTTCTCCGGTGAGCATGGATTCATCTACGGAACTACTGCCATTGATTAAAACGCCGTCCAACGGAATACGAGCGCCGGGTTTTACCAAAATATGCTGGCCCACTTGGATTGCGGTTGTGGGCACTTCCTGCTCTTTGCCATCTACAAGCAGGATGGAAGTGTCCGGGGTTAACGCCAATAACTTTTGAATGGCTTCGGATGTTTTTCCTTTGGAACGCTGTTCCATATATTTTCCCACCATAACTAAAGTGACTACCACGGCAGCGGATTCATAGTAGAGAGAATGGGCTGCATGTGGGTTGCCGGGGATAATAATGGTTTGATACAGGCTATAGAAAAACGCGCTGGCAGTTCCGATGGCAACCAAAGAGTCCATGTTGGGGTTGCCTTTGAACAGGGCACGGAAGCCTACCCAGTAAAATTGATAGCCTGCAATGAGAACAGGAATGGTTAAAATCAGCTGTGCCAGGGCAAAGCCCATAGGGTTAGTTTCCATGGCAATGAAAGCCGGCAAGGGCAAAGTAAAAGGAAGCATATGCCCCATGGAAATGTATAAAAGGGGCAGGGCAAACACAATGGCTATGATTAGACGAAGTTTTGCATAG
>CAYMRI010000034.1:0-14748 GCA_964392835.1 uncultured Eubacteriales bacterium | reverse complement strand
ATCCCTGAAAATATAGGTTTAGAAATAGAATACGGGTAGTGGAGTTGACACTACCTTGAGAAGAAGGGGGTGATAATATGAATGCTGAAAAACTTATGCGCGGGATTGAAGGTATCAGTGATAGGCATATTGTGGAATTTTCCGAAGTAAAGCCGGTTACTCCACAGAAAAATGTGTGGTTGAAAATTCTTTCTGCCGTTGCTTGTCTCTTATTGATGATAGCGATTCCGCTCATTTATAATTATGTGAATACTCCCGAAGGATCCGCTTTCACAATACCATATGTCAAAATTAATGATAAGGTTTATACGATTGATTCCAATTATCCTAATTCAACTACAACCGAATTGTTAGATGAATATGTTGTCATCGGAAGAGTGGAAAGAAATCCATCCACTGAAAATCCTCAGGAGATAATCAACGGAGATGCGGCAGGTTGCAAAGTCGGAGAAGAAATTTTTCAATCACCGAATTCGCCAAATGAAATATTTGTTTATACAAAGTTGTTTTCAGGAAATGGCGAATACCGATATGTTCGATTTGTTTACAAAAATTAATTAAAATTAAAGGAGGACAAAATGAAACGATTACTTGCTATATTATTATTGGTTTCTACAATGTTTAGTTTTAGTATTGTTGTGCGTGCACAAGACAACAATCAAAGATCTGTTGAACATATTATCCAAAACTGGATTGATTCTCAATATTCTGGTGATGCTGAAGTTTGTGAGATAGTGTCTTTGTTCAATGTTAATGATGAATATATCGGGCAATTGGTGTCCTTTGTCAAAGATAATAACCCTGCGGGATATATTGTTTTGAGCCATATGGAAAGTGAACATCCCATAATTGAGTATGCTTTTGAAGGGCAAAGTGTGTATAGCTATCTTGTAGAACAGTTTGCTGCAGACCAAGCTAATATCATGGCTGAATGTCAAATGAATTCTTCGGTTCAAGTTGTTTCTTCTTATTCAATAGCAGAAGAAAATGTTCTCTATACCGATTTCATTAATTATTCGTTGAAAATACGGAATGAAGACGAGGTATTGTTGTTTAATCAACATAAACAAACACAAACGTTTAACGAGAGCCAAAACACCGAAAATAGGTCGTTGCCCGCAACAGACAAATTTTTTGATGGATATGTTGATTACCCTACTGAAAGTGGCTTGCGCATTTATAATATTATTCCCGGTGCCGGGGCAAACTCGGCATTAGTTATGGAAAATATGCCTGGAGCTACTTCGGGAGAAGGAAATTGTGGTCCGACAGCGTTGGCTAATACTGTTAAACTATATGCAGAGTATTTTTTAAATGGGCATGCATCTTTGCCTGGTTTGCGAGTAAATGGTAGTGATGCAGATACATATAGTCGCCTTGTCGCTATTAGTGGATATTCGTCTAACGACGCTGCAAGCATGTCTGAATTACTTGATGCCCTTGATGAGTATAGTGATGAAAGAGGTTATTCGTGTTCAATTGATAATTACTGGTGGGATTTGTGGAGTGATTTTACGCGAGACATTGAAAGCCATAAACCGATTTTACTTTACACATCGTCAAGTGCTGGAACCGCTCATGCACAAGTTGTTGTTGGTTACCAACTTTATGATAATGATGCAAAATATTTGCAGGTCCTTACTGGATGGTCGAGTAATGCAACATTTGTAAAGTTTAAGCCAAGTTCACTTAATAATTTTAATGGTTACTGTGTAGCTATTTAAAGCGAATAACAGAAGGAATAATTGAGAAGGAGAAAAAGCTGGAGACACCCACGATTAATCTTCGGTGCCGGGTACCGCAAGGGTGATTCAAATCTCTCCATCTCCGCCAACGGCAAGGGCATCCCAACCGGGGTGCTTTTGTCGTTCTACAGAGACAGAGTCGTGAACGCGAAGCGCCGGGTTCCCCTTGTTGTTACAGTAAACACCTTTCAAAATAGCCTGAATGCAGAAACAAATTCTTACGGCTACTGCATTTGTTTCTGCATCTTTGGCGACCGCAATTACATAAATGACTGCGCTCTAAAAATATTTCTTGACAGAAGTGGAAACACACGATAGCATCAAAGGTATACAGAAGGTGAGCGATAAATGGGAATTTGTAGAGGTATTACATATGGTGCAAAGAGCAACAAAAGACGATAGCCATATTTTAGCAGAAATGGCCATTCAAATGTGGAAAAGCCATACAGTTGAATCTTTAGAAACGGAGTTTACAGAAACATTGAACGGCAAGCATTCCACCTTTTTTATAAAGTATGTAAATAGTGTACCCGTAGGTTTTGCACAATGTGGTTTGAGAACAGATTATGTTGAAGGAACGGAAAGCTCTCCTGTGGGCTACTTGGAAGGCATTTTCGTAAAAGCAGACTATCGAAAGAACGGCTATGCAAGAGAACTGCTTTTGGCTTGTGAAATGTGGGCGAAAGATATGGGTTGCACAGAATTTGCGAGCGATTGCGAATTAGATAATATTGGTAGTTTGAAATTTCATATAGCAATGGGATTTGATGAAGCAAACCGTATTATTTGTTTCAAGAAAAACATCTAAAAGGATTGTCAAATTCCAATCCTGGTGGACTTGTAGAAAAGGATGAGTTGCCACTTGAAGCGGTGGAGCGAGAAACTTTGGAAGAGACGGGTGCCACAATAAAAGAAATTAAAGCTATTGCCCTGTGTCGAGAATTTAGAGCGAGAGCAGGAGTCTTCCAAATAACATATTATTATGAATCTTTGTTGTCTAACCAAGGCAAGGAAAAATTGACGGCTGAGGAAGCGGCGTTGGGCATCCGATCAGTGTGGTGTACCAGAAAAGAATGCTTGGAAATCTTGGAAAATCAAAAGGGAAGTACATATCATCAAAAGTTTAGCGGATATCGGGATTTAGAGGTTTTCAAAATGTATGAAAGAAAGTTAGATGAGAGTAATTAACGAGGTGTTAAATGAAAAAAGGCAGAGTTATTTTTCTAAACGGTGTAACAAGCGCAGGGAAAACATCAATTGTTGAGGCAATTCAAGAACGCGATGATATATTTTTCTATGTGGTCGCCAATGATTTGTTTCAAGAAATGGTAGGTGATAAGTATTTGCGTGAAGATTACTGGAAATATCTAAGCGAAGTGATTATCATGATGTATCATACAGCCAAACTATTTTCAGACATGGGGAAAAATGTCTTAATTGACGGGATCTTGGTTGAAAGAGAAGCGATAAAGCCCCATTATCAGCAATTGTTGGAAATATTAAAAGACAATCCTCTTGATATTGTTGAGGTATATTGTCCATTAGAAATTTGCAGACAGCGAAATATTATTCGTGGCAACAGATATGAAACCCAATCAGAAGAACAGCATGCACTAATGGCGAAAAATATTAAGTACCGCTTGAAGGTGGATACAAGTGTCTATACTTCTGCAGAATGCGCAGAAATTATTGTGAAGAAATTATTTGCTTGATAATCAAGGAGAGGCAATGCACATGTTGAAGAACAAAGTACACTGGATATTTTTCGATGTAGGAACCACGTTGGTCGATGAGACAGAGGCATATAATCATCGTATCCGAAATACCATTGCAGGTACGGACATTACCTTTGAACAATTTCAGGAAAAACGGTTGTTTTTCGCAAAACAGAATTTGAAAGGCGACTTGGAAGCGTTTCAATATTTTGGGCTGACCAAAACCCCTTGGTGTAAAGAGGATGAGGTGCCTTATCCGGATGCAGAAGTGGTATTGCAGTATCTACGTGACAAAGGCTACAAAATCGGTGTCATTGCCAATCAGTCCCTGGGGACTGCTGACAGGCTTGAAAAATGGGGACTTCTCAAGTACATCCATGTGGTCGCAGCTTCGGCGGAACTGGGGGTTGCCAAACCGGACAGAGAAATTTTTCAACGGGCCTTTTCAATGGCAGGCTGCACAGCCGAAGAAGCTGTGATGATTGGAGACAGACTGGATAACGATATTTTTCCAGCGAAACAATTAGGGATGAAAACCATTTGGATGCGGCAGGGCATTGCAGTTTATCAGGACCCTACGGTTCCTGGTTACGAACCGGATTACATAGTAGATAATCTTTCGGCGTTAAAAGAATTGTTTTAAGGAGAACCCCATGAAACAACAAACCAGATGCAGCTGGCTCAATTTGAACAATGAAACCTATGTAAAATATCACGATGAAGAATGGGTACGCCCTTTGTATGATGATGCAAAGCTCTATGAGCTTCTAATTTTGGAGTGCTTTCAGGCTGGACTTTCCTGGGAATGCGTTTTAAATAAACGGGAGCAGTTTCGGGAAGCTTTTGACCACTTCGATATTGACAAGGTAAGCCAATATGATGAAGAAAAGCAGAAATCGCTCATGCAAAATCCCGGAATTATCCGTAATCGGTTGAAAATCAAAGCAGCTGTGAACAACAGTATTGTTTTTAAAGCAATTCAGAAGGAATACGGCTCTTTCAGTAACTACATTTGGTCTTTTACGGACAATAAAGTAGTGGTGGAGGAGTTTACGGTAAGGACCACCTCGCCGCTGTCTGACACAATCTCCAAAGATTTGAAGAAAAGGGGCATGACCTTTGTGGGGTCCACCATCATTTATTCCTTTTTGCAGGCAATGGGTGTGATAAACGGGCATTCGAAAGATTGTATGTGCTGTAAAAACGATTTGATAGACAGCTAGCGGTCGGTTCGGATCGTATCTTGTGAATTATCGCCCGCCAATGGTTCGCATCTTTCGAATTACCGCCCAGGCGGGACGTTATCTTGCATAGCTATATATTTTTTTTGTTCTTTGGCTATTCACTTTTAAAAGATACCACATGGTAAGGACGGAAAATGGAAAGATGGGATAACTTGTGGACGGTAAGTCCTGAGATGGCGGAATCATCCGGGCGGTTTGGCTTGAGATACAATCTGAACCGACCGACAAGAAAATCCTTGACATTCATAGGGACGAAGATTAGGAGATTAAAGTATGACAATCAGAAGATTAGAAGAAAAAGATGCACCGGCAGTTTCTGTGTTAATTGCAAAAACATTAAGAACCACTAACAGTAAGGATTATACAAAAGAATATATTGAAAACGATGTCAAAATGTTTACGCCTAATTTTATCCTGGAGCGTGCAAGCTGGACCCATTTTTACGTTGCTTGTGAAGCGCATTGAAATACCGGCGTCCATTACGGCCTTGGGCTTTTACAGGAAGATGGGGTACAATTATAAAAACGGAATTGATACAGTAGATGAAGAACAGCTTTATCGATTAGAAAAATTCAGATAAGTAACACACACTGTACTGCATTTTGTTAAAAAATATGCGAAATGCAGTACAAAAGTGTGTAGTTGTACTGCATTTTCTGAAAAAATCGCAAAAATGCAGTACACCTGGCCGAAGACACGACACCCTTGACAACCCTCCTAATATTTTTTATCATAAACAAAACACCCGAAAGAAGGAAATTATAACCATGGCAACTTCATCCAACTGTGAACACTGTATGTACTATGAATACGATGATGATTATGAATGCTACATCTGTGCGATGGATTTGGATGAGGACGAAATGGCACGTTTTTTGCAACGACGCAACGCAAGCTGCCCTTACTTTCGATTCGGTAATGAATACAAAATTATGAAAAAACAAATCTAACAAAGCCCCGGGAGGAACAAAGACATGGATATTACAGGGAAGAAAATTGCCTTTTTAGGCGACAGTATCACAGAAGGACACGGCGTCAGCGTGCCGGAACATTATTTTTGCAATCTGCTGAAAGAAGAATACAACCTGGAAAAAGCGCTGAACTATGGTATCGGTGGTACCAGAATTGCAAAGCAACTTCAAGCATCCGGAAACGCTGTTTGGGATAACGATTTTGTAACCAGAGTGGATGATATGGACACGGATGTAGATATTGTTGTTGTGTTCGGTGGAACCAATGATTTCGGACACGGAGATGCGCCCTTGGGTACCAAGTACGATAGAACGCCTTATACCTTCTATGGCGCCTGCCATGTACTCATGGAAAAACTCATTGCCAAATATCCGGAAGCCACCATTGTTTTTATGACACCGCTCCATCGCTGTAACGAAGATAATATGAGAGGGGATGGGGGAAAAGCCCAGGATGTGGCACCACTTGCTACCTATGTGGAAATCATCAAAGAAGTGATGACCTATTATTCCGTTCCGGTGCTGGATTTATTTGCAGTCAGCGGCATTCAACCGAAAGTTCCGGTGTTACAGGAAAAATATTGTCCCGACGGCTTACATCCCAATGACGCAGGACATGTTTTAATTGCAAAAAGACTGGCAGGATTCTTGCAAACACTGTAAAAATTTGCTACAATAGGGCAAACGTTTGGAAAGGAAACCATGCACGAAATGATGAAACCCTTAGCAACAAGATCCAAACATAAAAAAACCCTTTTAATTATCATGACGGTATCTTTTGCAATACTGGCATTGTTATATTTGAATTCCTTTTTGCAAGATCAAATCAAAACCAGTCTGACCTATTTCGTACTTATGATGATACTGATGGCTTTTAGCGGTTGGCAATTGATTCAGCTGAACAGGAAGCCGGAAGTGATGGCAGAATATGATAAAGAAACACTTTATCTGTATACCCAAAAAGGAAAAGTGGAAATTCCTTGGGTGCAGTTGGAATATGCCAAGCGAAAAGGACACCAAAATCGCATTGGAAATGTGCAGTATGGAGAAATTATTTTTCATACCACGGACCAAAAAGAATATGTCTTAAAAGATGTAGGCGACCCGGATGATGTGATTTTAACTATAAAAAACATGTTAAATCAGACAGATATAAAATAATTTTTTATACACAGGAGGAAAAAAAGATGAGTAATTGTGACATCCCAAGAAAAGAGTATCCTCGTCCGCAAATGGTGCGGTCTGCGTGGATGAACCTGAACGGTACCTGGGAATTTGAAATGGACCATGGTATTACCGGGAGACAGCGGAAACTGTATGAAGCAGCAAGCTTAAAGGACAAGATTATTGTTCCTTTCTGCCCGGAAAGTGAATTGTCCGGTATCGGAAACAAAGACATTATGAATGCTGTATGGTACCGCAAAGAAGTAGAATTTCCCGCTGAATTTACAGGAAAGAGAGTGATTCTCCACATTGGTGCCTGCGACTATGAAACAGAAGTGTTTGTAAACGGTAAATCTGTTGGTGTACACATCGGCGGTTATATCTCTTTCTCTTTTGATATTACTGATTGTGTAAAAGAAGGCAAGAATGTCATTACCATCTATGCAAAAGATACCTTAAGAACCAATTTACAACCGGTTGGTAAGCAGAGCAAGGACTACTATTCTTCCGGATGTTTGTATACCAGAACTACCGGTATCTGGCAGACCGTATGGGTAGAAGCAGTACCGGAAACCTATATTAAATATACCAAGTACAACACCTTTATTGACGGTACTGTGGAAATTGATGCAAAGGTAAATAACGGCGTAGGACAAGTTGTAACTGCTGTTGCTTACTGGAAAGGTGAAAAGGTTGCTGAAGGCAGCGGTATTGTAAAAGGCGAATATGCAAAGATTCGTTTGAATATTGAAAACCCGCAATTGTGGGGTGCAGGCGAACCTAATTTGTATGATTTGGTGTTAACCGTTGGCGAAGATAAAGTGGACAGCTATTTTGGTATTCGTGAAGTAGCTTATGAAGACCACAAAATTAAGATTAACGGAAAGCCTGTTTTCCAGAGATTGATTTTGGACCAAGGTTTTTATCCGGACGGTATTTATACAGCGCCTTCTGATGAAGAATTGAAGAAGGATGTACAAAGAAGTATGGATTGCGGCTTCAACGGTGCAAGATTGCATGAAAAAATCTTTGAAGAACGTTTCCTCTATCACTGCGACACCATGGGCTATCTGGTTTGGGGCGAATTTGCAAACTGGGGTCTGGAATTAGCCGGACACTTTGGTTGGCAAGGATTTATTCCGGAATGGTTGGAAGAATTAAAGAGAGACTACAACCACCCTGCAATTGTAGGCTGGTGCCCGGGGAACGAAACCCAAGGCAATCAAAATCCTTGGTTGATTAAGTCTGTTTGTGAAATTACCAGAATGTATGATATTACAAGACCGGTTATCGACTGCAGCGGCTGGACTCATGTAAAGGGCGCATACGATATTTGTGACTGCCATGAATATGAACAGAATCCGGAGGAATTTGCAAAGAAGATTGCAAGAAAGCAGGAAGAAGATCCGGAAATGACATTTGTCAGCGAGTATGGTGGCATCTGGTGGTGTGAAGAAAATAAAGAAGGTTGGGGCTACGGCGCTAACGTAAAGGACAGAGAAGAGTTTGTGGCTCGTTATAAAGGCTTGACAGAAGCACTTCTCAACAACCCCAATATGTGTGCATTCTGCTATACCCAGTTAACTGACGTGGAATTCGAATTGAATGGTCTGTATACTTATGACAGAAAGATTAAGTTCCCGGCAGAAGTGATTGCAGCAATTAACAAGCAAAAAGCAGCAATCGAAGAAGCGTAATAAATTGACAAAGACACGTAAATGCCGTATGCTCAACGTATAAGCATTTACGTGTTTTTTTATTGGAGGACAGCAGGATGAAAAGCGGTAACGTTTTGAAAATATGCATAAGCATGACGGCTTTACTAGCCTTGTTGGTAACTGCGCTGAGTAGTTGTGGCACAACACAAGTGAATTACGGTTTATATGAAGATGCAGTTGCGGATTTAAAAGCGCAAGAAGAATTGTATATGACTATCAATCAGGAAATTACAACCATAATATCCGGTGGTTCTTCTACGACTACTTCCCATGCAGAAATAAAAGGGATTGATTTGGGCGAAACGCCTGTTTTTCAAATTGCCGGAACCATCAAAGCCATTGGCGCCAATGTAAATTACGATATGTATTATGAAAATGGTGTTTGCTATATGGATTTGTATGGTGCAAAGACCAAAGTGGAAGGTGACTTGGCAGTGGCCCTGCAGAACTATGTAGGGATTTCCGTGAAGGACATAGATATCAATACGCTTCTGGATTTGACACAGGAAGAATTATCTGTGGCCGTTTTACAATCACAAAGCGGATTAAATATACTTACAGTAGAAGTAGAACCGGAAAAATTCGGTACTATTTTGGGGTATGACGCAAGCAAGCTGTCTACCGTTGTCGTAACATATTCCATTGACCAAAACCGGCATTTTACCGCTATTACCGTAGAAACGGATATTGATACCACCTATGCACAAATGGAAACCAATATCGATTTTAAACTGGAAATTTCTTTTCTGCAATCAGAAGAAGAAATCGAGATTGCAACACCGGAAGATTTAGAAGCTTATGCGCTTAGGGAGGAGGAATCATGAACCTTTTCTTTGTCCTCTTTTTGATTAGTATTGCGCTTTATTTTGCAACAGCGATTTGTTCCTTACTATCTATCAATCCTAAGATAAAAATAACTGATTTTACCATTACCGTTTTGTCCGTTATTGCTTCTGGGGTTATGCTTGTGGCAACGGTAATAGAAGCGATTGTAAATCAGTTTGCAGAAATAGAATATACCTTTTTCGGGGAATTGTTTTATCCGGTTTCCCTTACATTAAAAATGGATAACCTTAGTACTGTTTTTTTGCTGATTTCCTCTGTGTCGGCTATTGTGATTTCTGTATATATTTATGTTTCTTCCATGAAACGGGAAATTGGGGTTTCTCACTATAAAAGCAGTTTCCTGGCAAATCTGTTTATGATTGTACTGGCGCTTATGATTTGTGCAAACCAAAGTTATTTTGTACTGTTTCTCATTGAGTGTGCAGTGGTATTATTGTTTATCATGCAGGTGTCCGACTTCAACAATGAAGCTACATCCAAAAAAGCAATTGGTTATTTAATTGCGGGCAATGCGGCAGTCATTCTTATGACATTGGGATATGCATTGGTTCTCTCGGGTAGCGGTTTGTTTACCATTCATGGGGTAGAAGCAGCTTTGATGTCCTATTTCCCGCGAAATATGGCATTTGTTATGATTATGGGTGGATTCATTGTGTTGGTTGGATTGATTCCGGAAACCACCCATAGCCATGTTCGTTTGTTATCCAACGGACTATTTTCAAAAATATTATTGTTTTTGTTGTTCCGCTATGTGGTAAATTTGTTTTCCGGTACCATTTCCATTATTACCATATTGATATTATTGGCGTGTGCTTTGGCAGTAGCCGCTATTTTCTCTGTAAAAGCTTCTATGGAAACAAACGGATTCCGTTGGCTGCGTTACTCGGATATTGCCCTAAATGCTCTGTGCTTTATCGCAGTTTTGTTCAGTTTATATGCAGACAATCTGGGATACGCTTTGATTGCAGAACAAATTCGAAATTCCACATCCGTCATGATATTATGTTCCATCGTGATTTATCCGGCAGTTACCATTTTAATTCATTCGCTGCCGAATGTAGACAAATCCAAACGGTTTAAAGGGATTGCACTGGCGATTTTTATTCCGAAATCTCTGTTGCCGCCCATTGGTGGATTTGCCGGTATTTTTATTATTATTTCCAACATTTCATCTTTATTGGATTTGAATCAATTGGCAAAATCCATTTTCCTGTTTGCCTCTATATTCGGATTGGTATATGTGTATTTATTCTATATTTACGCCCATATGAAATTCTATATCAATGTGGTGGATGCAGGGTATGAGCCGAAAATATCGGAGGAAAAAAGAAAGATTTCAAAATTGAATTTAGGCATTGTGGCATTTTCAGTATTGCTTACCTTTGTTGCCGGTATGGTACCTGCCGTATCCGGGTATGGTATTTCCATTTTGTATACAGGAAAATCCATTTTGATGCTTGCATGCAATGTTGTGATTATGTTGTTACTGGTTTATCTGTTGCAATTTTCACAAGTCAATACATCTTTCCACAAATTGGCGATTACCGATTTTAAACAATCTTTAGCGAAAAATGGCATTTATCACACATTTTTGAAACTATGTTCCTTTGTTGCATTGTTAATTGCCGGTACGTTCTTTTCAGTTTCCGGTAACTTTATTGTAGATGGTATCTCTTCCTATGCCATTTTAGGCGTAATGTACATCGTCGTATCCATTTTTATGCTGTATGATAAGGATATTGACTTCCAGGATTTGTATTTTGAATTGTTTATGATGCTGGCATTGATTGTAGATGCAGTTACACCAAGCGTAGTTATAGTAGATATATTAATGGCTGTCATAGGGCTATTCTTAATTGCATTTGCCATTTATCGACAAAGAGTAAAGATTCGGGATACCTATGACCGGATTCTGGCCAACGGAAAGATTTATTTGTATATTGCCTTTTTCCTGACCTATTATGCTACCATTCAATGGCCGTTTACCGGATTCTGGTATTATGTAGCTTCTGCTGTCAGCGGTATTATTTTCTTTGCACTGGTATATGTGGTGGCATCCTTTATCTGTCTCCATGTTTTTCAGAAAAAGGGAAGGAGCGTGGCTAAAAAATGAAAAAAAGTATCATTGCCAACAGCCTTAATATCATCTTTTCCATTGTTTTTTTGGTGGCAGTCTTCCTGTTACAATTAAATCCGCTTAGTTTGATTACTGCGTTTATTGTTACAGTTACCAACATGTTGTTGGCGGTTTATTCTATGGGGATGAAAGAACATCCTATCATTAAAATCGGGTCTGTCAGTGGCTCTGTGTATTTTTTCAATATTGCCACATTTATTTTGCAAATATTTGTGGTGGTAGCTGCTCTTTCAGACTCTTTGTGGATTACGATGCTATGTCTATTTGGCGTTTTGGTGTATTTGGAATGTCTCTCCCTATTCTTGAAGGAGTTGTTCCATGCCATGCGGTTTCACATTGCAGTTACATTGTCGGTTTCCTTTGTTACTTTGATTTTGTATTGCGTTTTACGGGTTTACCGGGATTATGCTTGGCAAATTCCTACCATGCCGGTGGCGCTCTTGCTTATGGCTGTCTATGTGTTTTTGATGATTCGAGAAAAAGACTTTTTAAAATTGACTGCTTATTCCGCAGTTTTTAGTGAGGCAGTGGTCCTGTTGGCATTGGGGGAATATGCATCTCAAAATATCTATGGTGCCATTTTATGTCTGGTAGGATTTACCCCTGTTATGTTTTTATTGTTGTTGTCTGCTTTTAGCATTGAAAAATACTATAAAACCGCCGGTACATCGGAAATTTCATCTGTATTAGTCCATTTTCCAATCGCCGGGACAGGATATCTTTTAGGTTTATTATCCATTTTAGGATTTCCGCCGTTTTCCTTGTTCTTTGGCAGATTGCTGATTCTACAATCCGCCGTCACTTCCGGAAATTTCTGGGCAGTGGGTATGCTTGCGGTTGTTTTTATTATAGCTTCTTATTTCTTGCTGACAAAGACAATGCCAAAATTGTTTGGCCCACGGAAAGAAGAGTTGCTAACAATAAAAGAAAACAAACATAATAATGTTTTGATTATATTATTATTGCTTTTGGTTATTGTTCTCACGGTTCTCACACCGGGATTTATTGAATCGTTGGTAAGCGATGCCAGAGCATATGTAATGGGAGTTTTATAATGATATATTTGGACAATGCGGCAACCACCGCACCTTTAGATACGGTTTGTGAAAAAATGAATTACGTCAACCGCAAATGTTTTGCCAATTCCTCTGCTATGCATGCTTATGGATTTGCGGCTGAACAATTGGTTAATCAATCCAGACGCAAAATTGCTGATTTTTTAGGAGTAAAGACGGAAACCATCACGTTTACAGCCGGTGGCACGGAATCGGATAATATTGCCATTATGGGTTATTTAAAGGCAAATCCGCGCTCTGGAAACCATATTATTACCACATCCATTGAACATCCTGCTGTGTTGGAGGTGGTTCGCCACCTAGAGGAAAAGGAAGGCTATCGGGTAACTCGACTTTCCGTGGATGAAAACGGTATCATTGATGAACAACAGTTGGAAGCTGCCATCGGCCCGGACACTGCGCTTATCAGTGTGATGTTAGTCAATAATGAAGTCGGCGCTATCCAGGACATTGCAAAAGTATCTGCCATCCGCAATCGAAAGAATCCCAAAGCTGTATTGCATGTGGATGCGGTCCAGGGATTTGGAAAAATGAAACTCCAACCTGAAAAAATGGGTATCGATTTGCTGGCTGCCAGCGGCCATAAATTTTACGGACCCAAAGGCATTGGTATTTTGTATGCCCGCAAAGGGATTCGTTTGCAACCTGTAGAATACGGCGGCGGTCATGAGAAAGGCTTGCGTGCCGGCACTTTAAATACCCCTGCCATTGCGGGATTATATGATGCCATTTTGTTTGCGGAAAGTTCTATGACAGAGCATGCACGGAAAGTGCAGAAAGTAAAGGAAACTTTGCTGGATGCGCTGGCGGCATTGAATTTGGGTCTAAAGGTTAATGGCGACCCTGTAAATGGGTCTCCCTATATTTTGAATATTTCTTTCCCATGGGTAAAATCAGAGGTGTTGTTGCACCATTTGGCAGAACAGGGGATTTATGTTTCCTCCGGTTCTGCTTGTTCTACCAATCATAAAAGCAGAACCTACAGCCATGTGCTGACGGCCATGGGGGTGCCGGTAGAATACATTGACAGCGCCATTCGGCTTTCTTTTTCCTATGCGACCACAGAGGAGGAAGTGCTGGAGACTGCGAAGGCGATTGGGGAAATTGTGCCGAAAATTCGCTATAAAAGTGTGTGAGAATATATATAGCATGGTTTTTAACTACAAATGGGTGTTTTTATAAAAAATGTAGTTAAACCTCTGTCAAAGCCTACGTCATTTAACTGCAAAGTGGCGTTTTGAACATAATTTGTAGTTAATTTTAACTGCAAACTGATGCTTTGAAATAAATTGTAGTTAAATCGAAATAAATTCGCTATGAACCCCAAAGTTTTTAACTACAACAAGGTTCTTTTCGCTAAAATGTAGTTAAATCATAATGATAAATCCACTGTATTTCTTATCGCTAATACCAATCACAACCCCTTGCCTAAACCCCACATTTCCTTTATAATATCAGCTTAGTAAGAGAATAAGGGAGACGCGAGCTAAGTGAAACAGATTATTTTAGTCAGATACGGCGAAATCATTTTAAAAGGCTTGAACCGAGGCGCATTTGAGGACAAGCTTTTGAATAATATTAAAAAATCCATTGGTTCTATTGGAAAAGCGGCCATTACCAAATCCCAGGCCAGAATTATGGTAGAGCCATCTCATGACGATTACGATTATGACTTGGCAATTTCCAAATTAATCCGTATATTTGGTATTGTTTCTGTCAGCCTGGCTTACAAAGTAGAATCTGATTTAGATGTAATCAAACAAGCTGCAGTGGATATTGTAAAGGAAAAACAAGCCGGCGGCTATTTTCCAACTTTTAAAGTGGAATCCAAAAGAGGGGACAAGCAGTTTCCATTAAACTCTATGGAAATTTCTGCAGAAGTAGGTGGCCATGTACATGATAACTGTCAGCCACTGGATGTAGATGTAAACAATCCGTCTTTCATTCTGTATGTAGAAGTACGCCAATACACCTATTTATACACTGAAAAAATCAAAGCCTTCGGCGGTATGCCTACCGGTTCTAACGGCAAGGCAATGCTTTTGCTGTCCGGCGGTATTGACAGCCCGGTAGCCGGCTTTATGATTGGAAAACGTGGGGTAGAGATAGAGGCAGTACATTTTTACAGCTAT
>CAYMRI010000033.1:0-14817 GCA_964392835.1 uncultured Eubacteriales bacterium | reverse complement strand
GAAGGATTCTTCTACTTCTGCCAGCTCCTCTTCTGTTAGTTTGTCATATCCCAACGCTACTGCTTTTTGTCTTGCCACTTCCTGCTGGATTAAAATATCCAAAACTTGTTCCCGATAACTGGACAAAGTGGTTTCATCCAGGAAAGAAATATAATAGCCCAATTGCGCATACAACATTTCTTCCACTTCGCCACGCTTAATCACAACACCGTTTACAGTCGCTACGGTTGCTTCCAGACCTTCATTCTTGGATTCTGTTTCCGGGTTTTCTTCTTCATTTTCTTTACAGCCTACGAAGCAAGTAAACAAAAGAACCACAACCAAAATCACGCTTAACCATTTTTTCATCGAAATAAATCCTCCTAAATTTTATCTGTAAAAACCCTTTTCCAAACACAACTGTGCTCTGGAAGCTGTCTTTTCATCGCTGTTTAACGCATTTTCCATAAATTCCGGGTGTGTATCCACGAATTTCTTCATGGCAGCGTCCGGGTCTTCAATGTATTCTTTTACTATAGCACATTGTGCACCATTGATGTAACCAAGGGCTTGCGCCTTTACAAAAAGTTCAAAATCAATCTGACAAAGCGCATGGGATTTTACACCAAGGCTTGCCAGCAATTCTCCACCGCCCTGCATTCTGTCCACCACAACCAAACTGTCTGTAATGGTACCACCGATAGACTTGATTGCCGGCACCCAGGCACGTTCATAGCTGGAAGCCACCGTAATCAAATCTGCAATGTGCAGTACTTTGGCCCCTTCCATGGTGCCCACCGGAGTTACAGTTCCATTTTCATACACTACCATAGACAAATCTTTAAAAATGGTAATGTGTTTTTTGCCCAATAGTTTTGCTACCGGCAAAGAGAAGAACCAGTCACGCCGCTCCCCACCGGAGATATAGTCGATGCTCTCTACATCCATATTTTTCTTCACATACGCTACCATTTGGTCAATCAAACCATGAAAAATAGCATCTGTTTCATAGTTTGCAGTGATTTCTGCATCCAACGCAGCATAAAGTTCTGCAGCATCTCCCTTCTTTGCATCAATCACTTCCAAAAGATGTACTGCCTTTTCTTCACTGCCATACAAAAAATGGGTGTTTACATAAAAAGGTCCCAATTTACCGGATGTATACCAAAAGGGCTTGTCCTCCGGTGCAATGCGCAATGCTTTTGTTTGGAACAATCCGTCGATTAGTTCATATGCCATGGTTCAAATCCTCCCGAAAAATATCAATATAATTGCAATGTGCCTACAATTTCTTTCACAGAACTGTAGCCATACTGTTTTAAATACGCTTCAATTTCATCCGTAATATGCACGCATGCATCCGGATTTACCAAATTTGCAGTACCTATCATAACAGCGGATGCACCTGCCAGGAAGAATTCAATGGCATCCTCCCCTGTCATAATACCACCCATACCGATAATGGGAATCTTTACTGCATGATAGACATCGCTCACCATACGAACTGCAATTGGTTTTACACAAGGACCGGACAAGCCACCTGTGTTATTTTTCAAAATAGGTCTTCTGGTGCGGATATCCACCGCCATGCCCAACAAGGTATTAATCAAAGAAACGCTGTCTGCGCCCCCTGCTTCCGCCGCTTTTGCTGTTTCTGTAATACTGGTTACATTGGGTGTTAATTTAATAATCACCGTTTTATCATAGCGTTTTTTCACTTCTCTGGTTACTTCTTCCACCAAAGAAGGAATTGTACCAAATGCAGCACCGCCGTGTTTTACATTGGGACAAGAAACATTCACTTCCAATGCTGCTACTTCAGGTACTTCATTGAGACGTTCCGCCATGCGGCAGTAATCTTCCACCGTATTTCCTGCAATGTTGGCAATAATGGCCGTGTTATACTCTTTCAGCCATGGAATTTCATCCCGAATAAAGGCTTCCACACCGGGATTCTGCAATCCCACGCTATTTAAAATGCCGCCGGGAATTTCAGCAATTCTTGGTGCCGGATTTCCCTGTCTGGGTGCCAATGTCAACCCTTTGGCAGAAATACCGCCCAATTTGTTTAAATCCATATATGGTAAAAATTGTCCGCCAAATCCAAAGGTTCCGGAGGCTGCAATGACCGGTGTATGTAATTTTAAACCGGCAATTTCAACAGATAAATCAATCATCAAATACTACCTCCTTACTGTCAAATACGGGACCGTTATAACAAACATGGCTGTGTTCCCATTCGTCGCCATGCTTTGTCTTACAAGCACATACCAAACAAGCACCAATACCGCAACCCATCCGTTCTTCCAGAGAAACTTGACAGGAAATGCCGTATCTGTCTGCAATGGCTGCAATTCTCTTTAACATAGGCATAGGACCGCAGGCAAAAATCTGCTCCACACCTTTTTCCTGAATTTCCTGTTCCAACAAGTCTGTGGTAAAGCCCTTGATACCATAACTGCCATCGTCCGTAGCAATCAACAACTGATTACTCACGCCGGCAAATTCCGGTTCCATCACCACCAAGTCTTTATTACGGAAGCCCAAAATGGTTGTGGTAGATGCACTGACCCCCTTTAACTGCTTTGCCAGTTCATACAAAGGAAAAACGCCGATGCCACCACCTACGATGGCCACTTTCTTGTTGCGTTGTGCCAAATCAAATACGCCCCAGCCCAGCGGTGCAATCATATCCAGCACATCTCCCGGCTTCTTCTCTGCCAGGAATTTTGTACCCTTGCCTTTCACTTGAAAAACAATGGTGACCGTTTGTGCTGTCTTATCCAATTCACAAATGCTGATAGGACGGCGCAAGAACGCATCCAATCCTTCTTGGCATTTAATATTGACAAACTGACCGGGCTTTGCATTCTCCACGGTATAGGGAGAGTGAATTACCATTTTTACAATGCCCTCTGCCAGCGTCTCTACACTGACAATTTTTTCTTTTAACATCTGTGGCATATCTTTTTCCCTTTCTTACAGTGCGGAATTCAAATCTTCTTTCATGCGCAATGCTTCTGCTCTGGCAGCTTCTCCGTATGCATCCGGTGTAAACTGTTCCTTCCATCTGTCAGACTTATAAGCACAGATAACGCTTCTGGAAGCATTGACAATAGCACCCAGGCCGTCTTTGTTAAAGTTTACAGCTGCATCCTTAGCCGTACCGCCCTGTGCACCGTAACCAGGTACTAAAATATAAGCCTTTGGCATAATCTGACGCAAAGCAGCGGCCTGTTCCGGATAGGTTGCACCAACTACAGCGCCTACACTGCTGTATCCATATTCGCCAACTACATCATTGCCCCAGGTATCTACCAAACCGGCTACCACTTCATAAATGTGCTTACCGTTCTCCAACGTCAAATCCTGCAACTGGCCGGAAGACTTATTGGATGTTTTTACCAACACAAAGATACCCTTTCCTTCTGCCGCACATTCATTCACAAATGGCTTAATACCGTCTTCACCCAGGTAAGGATTTACGGTTAATGCATCTGCACCGAAACCAGCCTCATATACACCTTCTGCCACCTTTGCTTTTCCCAAAAATCCTTTTGCGTAAGCTTCAGAAGTGGTTCCGATGTCATTTCTCTTACCGTCTGCAATAATCAACATACCCTTTTCTCTTGCATATTCGCAGGTGGCATCAAATGCTCTGATACCCGCAGTACCGTACATTTCATAATAAGCCAACTGAGGCTTTACTGCCGGTACAATATCATAAATGTGGTCAATTAACCCTTTGTTATATTCCAAAATCGCAGATGCGCAGGCATCTAAGTTCTTGCCGCACAGTGAAAAATATTTTTCCACAATAGAAGCCGGAATGTAGTCCATTTTCGGGTCCAACCCAACCACTGTAGGATTGTTCTTTGCTTTAATTCCATCAATTAATTTGTCAACAAATGCTCTTGCCATTTTCTGTTTCTCCTTTCTCCTCTTCGGCCTTATGCCAGTGCGCCATCGCAAACTACAATCTTGCCGTCCACAATGGTATATTTTACAGCTCCCTTGACTGCATAGCCGTCAAACGGAGAATTCTTACTTTTGGATTCAAATTTGGAAATATCAATGTTGTATGCTTCATTGGGGTCAAAAATGGTAACATCCGCAGCTTTTCCCGCCGACAAGGTACCTTTCGCAAGTCCCAACATATTCGCCGGATTAATGGTCATTTTTGCAACGATATCTTCCATGGACATCCGGCCGCTGTGATACAAACAGGTTAACGCCAAGGGCAATGCCGTTTCAAACCCTACCATACCGTTTGCTGCATAACCGAATTCCACATTCTTCTCATCCACGTGGTGTGGTGCATGGTCGGTGGCAATCATATCAATGGTGCCGTCGCAAAGGCCCTCAATAATGGCTTCCACATCATCCTCTCTCCGAAGGGGCGGATTTACTTTTGCCAGGGTATTGAAATCCTTGCAAGCATCATCCGTCAAAGAAAAATAGTGGGGGCACGTCTCACAAGTTACCTTTACGCCACGCTTTTTTGCATCCCGAATCAGTTGTACTCCAAGTTTGGTGCTCACATGTGCAATGTGCACCGGTACGCCTGTATATTCCGATAAAATCAATTCTCTGGAAACCATGGTTTCTTCTGCTGCAGCAGGAATGCCTTTCAAGCCCATCATAGTTGCGTTATAGCCTTCATTCATAACGCCCTCTTCCACCAACGACATATCTTCGCAGTGGGAAATCACAGCAATATCAAACATAGATGCATACATCAATGCTTTTTTCATTAATCCTGCAGACTGTACCGGCTTTCCGTCATCGGAAACCGCCACTGCACCGGCAAATTTCATATCGCCGATTTCTGCCAGTTGTTCTCCCTTTAAGCCTTTGGAAATGGCACCAATGGGAAAAACATGCACATAACCGTCTTTGGCCGCTTTTTCTTTGATGTAGGTAATAATCGCTTTGTTGTCAATGACCGGATTGGTATTGGGCATACAAGCCACAGAGGTAAAGCCACCCTTTGCAGCACTTCTGGTACCGGTTTCAATATCTTCTTTGTATTCAAACCCGGGATCACGCAAATGGCAGTGAGCATCAATCAACCCCGGCACCACATACATACCGGTTGCATCAATGACTTTGGCATTCTTATCAATTTTAATGGTTTCTCCATCAGCCGGTTCACCTACAGCTGCAATGACACCGTCCTGAATAATCACATCCATTACTGCACTAATATTGGATTTCGGGTCAATGACATGCCCGTTTTTAATAATAATCTGCATTTATTGTTCCTCCCTTGTGAGTAAGTAAAGCACTGCCATACGAATGGCCACACCGTTCATAACCTGTTCGTTAATCTTGGACTGGGGCGCATCCACAACCGCCGTGCTGAACTCCAAGCCTCTGTTTACCGGTCCCGGATGCATAATCAAATGCTTCTTATTGGCAAGAGATAGTCTCTTTTCATCTACGCCAAAGAACTTCGCATATTCTCTCTCTGACGGGAACAAACCTCTCTTTTGCCGTTCCAATTGAATCCGCAGTCCCATGACTACATCCGCATCAATCATGGCTTCTTGCACAGTATTAAATACTTTGGCACCCATTTTTTCAATTTCCACCGGCATTAATGTGGTCGGCCCTGCCAAAGTGACTTCCGCACCCATCTTATTCAATCCCCAAATATTGCTTCGTACCACACGACTGTGATAGGCATCACCTAAAATTGCAACCTTTAAGCCTTTTAGACTGCCGAAATGTTCCTGCATGGTGAACATGTCCAACAACGCCTGGGTAGGATGTTCGTTCATACCGTCCCCTGCATTGACCACGGATGCATTGATATTTTTCGACAACAAATGTGGCGCACCGGACATATTGTGACGCATCACAATCACATCCGTTCCCATCATGTCCAAGGTTCTACCGGTATCTATTAACGTTTCGCCTTTTGCAACACTACTGCCGGAAGCGGAAATATTGGTTGCAGTTGCACCCAAATACTTTGCCGCCAATTCAAAGGATGTTCTGGTTCTGGTGCTGTTTTCATAAAAAAGGTTGATTACCGTCTTTCCTCTTAAATGTGGCGCAGTTTTCGTCTTGGATTGCAAAATCATTTTCATGGTCTTTGCCGTATCCAGTATCAGCTCAATGTCTTCCTTGCTGATATTCTGCAGCCCTAATAAATGCTTTGATTTTAACATGGACATATGCCTTTATTCCTCCATATCGTGCAACTCTGCTATCTCTATTCCATCAATTTCTTTTACTTTAAATTCTACTCTTTCACTGTACGAAGTAGGCACATTCTTTCCTACATAGTCGGGGCGAATGGGCAATTCCCGGTGACCGCGGTCAATCATAACTGCTAATTGCACCGCTTTGGGTCTTGCAATATCAAACAATGCTTCGATAGCAGCCCGTGTGGTTCTTCCCGAAAAAATCACATCATCCACCAAAACCACGGTCTTGCCTTCTATGACAAAATCAATGTACGTACCGTTAATGACCGGATGGGAGGCCAACAAGCTCAAATCATCCCGGTAAAAGGTAATGTCCAATACACCTACCGGAACCTTCTTTTGTTCCACATCAAAAATCTTTTCCGCCAGCCGCTTTGCCAGGGGAACCCCTCTGCGTTGAATACCTATGAGCACCAAATTTTCCACGCCTTTATTGCGCTCTATAATTTCATGCGCCAATCTGGAAATGGTTCTTTGAATGGCTTGTTCATCCAATAATATTGCTTTGCACTGTCCCATGAATTCCACCTCCGAAAGATAAATAAAAAATGCTTTTGACCGTGACGATCAAAAGCATTGAAATCTGCAAGAGATTCTGCTGTTCGCATTCTTCCGCCTTTGAGCCTCACGGGGCCCACTTAAAGGTCAATCTAACGATTACGAGTTTAGCATTTTCGTAATAGGTTGTCAATGAAAATTCAGCCTATCCCAACTCCATTTCTTCGCTGTCAATGACACCTTCCAGTTCGCTGTATAATATTGGAACTTCCAACACGTATTGTGACACCTTTGTATTCGCATTTATACTCTCATGGGGAAAAACAAGATAAAAAATATCTTGTATAAAGGGCCCTTCTTGAAAAATATCCTGTTGATTAAATTCCCGTGTTCTTTCTAAGTCACACGGAATGGACGCTTGTCCGTCTTCTGTCTTTCTTATAGAAAACGCTTCAAACTCCCAAAGATAGCGACTTACAAAGTCCACAAAAACACAAACTATAATACTATCATCTTGTATAAAACATTCTGTGACAGTAATTTCATTCCCCTGGGACACGACCAGTGGGTAATCCATTCGAACAATTCCTTTGGGCGTTGTAGTTTTGCAACCATGAAAGCCTAACGATAAGATTCCGGCTAAAAAAGCAATCAGTGTGCGTTTCATATTTTTCTTCTTTCCTCCTTCCTTCTTTTTGTGCTCGCTCAGTGCACCTGCACGAAAGAACCAAATGCATAGTAATTTGTAAAATCAAAATACCTTACGGATTTGTTCCAGTTATCGTTGAGAGCCAGCAATTTCACATAGCTATACAGCTTCATACCAAGAAAAGTTTTTGTCTTTCGGTAGGTTCGATAACCGGTTACTACGGTACTGTGACTTCCATAGGTATCGCTGTTTGCCATATTCCAGATAACAGGATACCCTGCATCAATTTCCTTGACTGCCTGTCCTTCATACGACCATATTAAAATATGATTTGCTTTTAGGTTATAGCCATATTGCTTTCCCACTTGCTGAATTATGGTCGCAATGTAAAACGGATTGGTTCCTCCCACTTCATAACCGTAGTGTGTGATGGCATAATTGCGGATGCTTGCATACAGCTTGGGCAATATTTTGGGCGTTGTAATACTGTAGTTTCCATTTTGTTTATATTTGTTGTAAAAGCTGTCCTTTGTTGCCGCATAACTGGTAATGGCAGATGCTTTGGGCAGCTCTGTGTATTTGCCGCTTGCTTGCAAATAATTCATCAGCGCATAAATAGCGGCCAAAGAGCAATTCCCCTCACTGTAGCGTGTTCCATTTTGCAATTTGTAATAAATGGATAAATCATATTGGCTGACATATTGAAAATTCTTTAAGATATTACTGTTATAAACGGAATAGCCGGTGCCATACTTATCCTTTACAAACGCATCCGGGTCATAAATCTGGCCATCACTGCCATTGTCGGATTGTCCTTGATAGCTTCTTTCTAATTCTGTTTGCAGGTAAGCTTCCCAATCCGCTTCCGTCATGGCAGTTGTCCCTTCATAGGGAATGAGATTTCCTTCTGCATCATAATACAAAAATCCGTCATAAAGGCTGTACATGAGGGTTTCCTGTTCCCGTAAGTAAGACAAATCCCCTTGTGTTGCATACGCCGCAATTTCATAGTTATCTACCACAATCAGATAGCCGTTGTCACCATCAAAATCCAAATAGACACCGTTTTGATTGGTTGTGGTAATGTACACCGGCATGGTTGCCTCGCAATAAGATGCTTGTAGTGAGGCTTCCCCTTCTGCCAGCGTTTCATTGTACTCCCTGACAAAATCTGACAGGTGGTCCGCAATAAATTCTGCCACCGCTTCACAATCCGGCGCCACATACGCCTGCACATTTTCTTCCGTCACCTGCCCTGCAGGCAGACCGTTGATTGCCGTAATCATAGCAATCAAAATACTGATTAATTTTTTCATGTTTCCTCCTTTGGGCCGCGCAAAGCGACCATTCAACAAAAATTACACAGTTTTGTTGAAAAGAAAGAATACATATGTTATTTCATTTGGATAACCGCTCAGTATAAAAGCTACGAAAATTAGGATAAGAGTTCAACCGCTCATGGCTACAAATCTTTTCAGTTCTATGCTAAGACTACCGTAGCACATTGGGTGCAAGCTGTCAAGAAAATGCGGTTGCAATTTTGGGGCCGAGTGCGGTTGCAATTTTTTTGGCCGAGACACCCTCATTTTTCCGCACAGAAATCGCCTCATGTCTCGGTCAAACCGCTGCCAAATCAGGGAAAAACAGTATCACAGCGGCTGGTTTGGCCGAGACATCCTCATTTTTTCCGCACAGAATCCGCGTCATGTCTCGGTCAAACCGTTGCCAAATCAGGGAAAAACGGTATCACAGTGGCTGGTTTGGCCGAGACATCCTCACTTTTTCGCACAGGAATCGCCTCATGTCTCGGTCAAACCGCAAAGCAAAAGCGCCACCCGTCTTCACAGGCAGCGCTCACATGTAACACTTTCTTATTTCTTCGCTCTCAAATCCGCACGCTTAATCTTACCGCTGATGGTCTTAGGCAACGCATCTACAAACTCCACAATACGGGGGTACTTGTAAGGTGCCGTGTGCTCTTTGACATAAGTCTGTACTTCCTTTTTCAATTCCTCAGAAGGCTGCTTATCCTTGGTCAGCACAATGGTTGCTTTAACCACCTGACCCCGGATTTCATCCGGTGCTGCGGTAATAGCACATTCCAGAACATAAGGCAATTCCATAATGACACTTTCAATTTCAAAAGGTCCGATACGATAGCCGGAAGACTTAATCACATCATCCGCTCTGCCCACATACCAGAAATAGCCGTCTTCATCCCGCCAAGCGGTGTCACCGGTATGATAGTGGTCATCATGCCAAACTTCCCGGGTTTTATCTTCCGCATTATAATATCCCATAAACAAACCGTTGGGCTTGCCGTTTTTGGTTCTAACGATAATCTCGCCGGTTTCACCCGGTTTTACCGGATTATCATCTGCATCCACAATATCCACATCATACAGAGGACTTGCCTTACCCATGGAACCCGGCTTTGGTGTGGTATTGGTAAAGTTACCGATTACGACACCGGTTTCCGTCTGACCAAACCCTTCCATAATCTTCAGACCGGTGGTTTTATAGAACTGCTGGAACACTTCCGGATTTAATGCTTCCCCTGCAATGGCCGCATATTCCAAAGAGGAAAAATCATACTTGTTAATATCCTCCCGGATAAAGAACCGGTACATGGTCGGTGGCGCACAGAAAGTGGTAATCTTGTATTTTGCAAACATGGGCAAAATATCATGGGCGTTAAACCGGTCAAAGTCATAGACAAAAATAGCTGCCTCACATAGCCACTGCCCGTAGATTTTTCCCCACAACGCCTTTACCCAGCCGGTATCGGAAATGGTAAAATGCAAACCGTCGGGATTGACATTGTGCCAGTATTTTGCGGTAATATAATGTCCTAAAGGATACTTATAATCGTGCATGGCAATTTTAGGATAGCCTGTGGTGCCGGAGGTGAAAAACATCAACATCACATCGCTGCCCTTACCGCACAAATCTCCTTCCGGCCGTTCAAACTTACTGCTGAAGCGAACAAACTCGCTGTTAAAATCATGCCAGCCTTCCCTGGTGCCGCCAACTAAAATTTTGGTCTTAACCCCGGGACATTTTTCCGCCGCCAACTCTACCTGATGCGCCACATCCCCATCTGCAGTACATAAAATAGCAGAAACCCCTGCAGCACAAAAACGATAATCAAAGTCATGTTCTACCAACTGATTGGTTGCCGGAATAGCAATGGCGCCGATTTTATGCAATGCCAACAAAGAGAACCAGAACTGATAGTGCCGCTTTAACACTACCATGACTTTATCGCCCCGCTTGATGCCCAAAGACATCAAATAGTTGGCTGTCATGTTGGAATATTTTTTCATGTCGGCAAATGTAAAACGGCGTTCCTGTTTGTCATTGGACACATGGAGCATAGCCAGTTTATCCGGACATTTTTCCGCCAGTCTATCTACAATATCAAAAGCAAAGTTAAATTCTTCTTCATTAGAAAATGTGATGCCGTTTACCACACCGTTTTCATCTACGGTTGTTTGGACAAAAGGCTCTGCCACCGGTTTGTTCAAATCGCTACGCTCCGGTACATTTACCGTACTGACCGCCATAGCCGCCTCAGAAGGATAATGGGCTGCCTTTCCCGCCGGATTCATAACAACCGCAATAAATTCACAAGGCTGCCCGCCAATGGCAATCATACCATGAGGCGTGCCACTGTCGTAATAAATGGAATCCCCTTCTTCCAAAATTTCCACATGGTCGTTAATTTGCACCTTTAAACGACCTTTTTGCACAATATCCAATTCCTGTCCTTCATGGGTGCTCAAATGAATAGGCGCATCGTCGCTGCCTTCGCAGGGGGCTGTTACGAAAAACGGCTCTGCAATTTTGTCTTTAAACAAAGGCGCAATGCCGTTATATACAAACCCTTTCCGGCGGGCAATGGAAAGCCCTTCGCCCTTTCTGGTAACCGCATAAGAAGAAAGTCTGGGGCTGGTACCTTCCAGCAAATCCGTTACTTCCACATGCATGCTCTGGGCGCATTTATAAATAAACGTAAAATTGAAATCAGATTTTCCTGCTTCCAATTGTTGATATTCTTCCAATGTGACGTCTGTCTTGCGCGCCATTTCTTCTTGGGAAATTCCAAAAATCTCACGCAACGCCTTGATTCTCTCTGCTACTTCTCTGATTTTTCGTTCCATAAAAACGTCTTTCGTCCTCCTGTTACCGCTTCAACGATACATAAAAACGCCCGTCCCAAAGGCTGTTCCTTTGAGGCGGGACAGTTAGTTGTAGTGTAACAAAGGGTGTGGCAGTTGTCAACTGGGCATGTCGGTGTACTGCATTTTGCTAATTTTTAGTCGATTTGCAGTACAAATCGGCCTTTTGTACTGCATTTCGCCAAATTTGAGGCAATTTGTAGTACACATCTCACTACTCCACATCAAAATCCGTAATCACCGTCACATCCGGATGCAACTGCAACAAAGACGCCGGGCATTTTGGTGTCACAGGTCCGAAAAAGGCCTGCTTCACAATTTCCTGTTTCCCCAGGCCGTTTGCCACCAGCAAAATTTTCTTTGCAGCCATGATGGAACGCATCCCCATGGTAATGGCCTTAGTGGGCACCTCATCGATGGAGGCAAACAGACGCGCATTTGCAGTAATGGTGCTTTCTGTCAAATCCACGCAATGGGTTGCAGCGGTAAAAACATCATCCGGCTCATTAAAACCGATATGTCCGTTATGGCCGATACCCAACAATTGCAAATCAATGCCGCCCTGCTGGGCAATATATGCATCATATGCCAACCCTTCTTGTGCTAAATCTTCTGCCAAACCGTTGGGCACTCTTGTGTTTTCAAACGGAATGTTTACTTTGGAAAATAAATGATAATTCATAAAATAGTGGTAGCTTTGGTCGGATTCCGGGCTTAACCCACAGTATTCGTCCAGGTTCACGGTTCTCACCTTTGAAAAATCCAACGACCCTTCCTGATTTCTCCGCACCAGTTCTGCATACAATCCAATGGGGGTACTTCCCGTAGCCAATCCCAGCAAACAATTGGGTTTTACCAACACTTGTGCCCCGATTAAGTCCGCGCCCTTGCGGCTCATTTCCTCATAAGACTTTGTAACAATGAATTTCATCCTTCATGCTCCCTTTCTTATCTTATATTGTCATTAGTCGTATTAACACATCCACCATTTTTTCCAGTGATTGCACCGGAATATATTCATATCTGCCGTGGAAATTCATACCACCGGTAGAAAGATTCGGACAAGGCAGTCCCATGTAGGACAGTTTTGCCCCGTCGGTGCCACCCCGGATAGGGGTAATAATGGGCTTCACACCACAAGCCTTCATGGCCGTTTTTGCCTTTTCCACAATCCACATATGCGGTGTAACCATATCTGCCATGTTGTAATAGCTATCCTTTAGTTCCAAATCAAAGGTGCCTTCCCCGTATTTTTTATTCATTTTGGCAACCAGTGTTTCCAAGAACGCTTTTCTCCCTTGAAAAATATGCCGGTCATGGTCCCGAATGATAAAGGAAAGTGTGGTCTTCTCCACATCTCCCTGCATATCAGTCAAATGAAAAAAACCATCATACCCTGCAGTTTGCGCCGGGGTTTCAAATGGCGGCATGCCATTTAACAAGTCATTTGCCAACAACATAGAATTGACCATCTTTCCTTTGGCTTCTCCCGGATGGATATTGACCCCATGTACAGTAATCACAGCGGAAGCGGCGTTAAAGTTTTCATACTCCAGCTCTCCCAGTCTGCCGCCATCCACGGTGTAGGCGTAGTCTGCGCCAAACTGTTCCAGGGAAAAATAGTCCGCACCTTCCCCGATTTCTTCATCAGGGGTAAAGGCGATATAGATGTTGCCGTGTTGCAAGTTCGCATCCTGCGTCAGCCACTCCACTGCACTCATAATCTCTGCAATACCCGCTTTATCATCAGCGCCCAACAATGTGGTGCCGTCGGTTACAATCAAATCCTGCCCTGCCAGTTCCTTTAAATGAGGAAACCGGGCCGTGGTCATCACAATATTTTTCTCTGCATTGAGCACAATATCCTTGCCGTCATATTGGGTAATGATGCGTGGTTTCACATCCTTGCCACACATATCCGGCGAAGTATCCATATGGGCTACCAGACCCATGGGTTTTACATCTTCGCAGCCCTGGGTTGCCGGCAAGAATCCATACACATACCCTTTTTCATCCAGCGTCACGCCGCTGGCACCCATAGCCTGTAGTTCCTCCACTAGCAGATTTGCCAGCTGTAGCTGTTTTGCAGAGCTGGGATGACTCCCGCTTTTGGGGTCTGATTGGGTATCAAAGGATACATATTTTAAAAAACGCTCTGTTACATGCATATATTATGCTCCATAAACGCCGTATACCTCTACTTCCATAAAACCGGTCCAGCCTTGACCGCTGGAAGCCTTTTCAAACTCTTTAATTTTGATGGAAGAAGTGGTCACTTCACTGTCAAAAGTAATCTTCTGTACATCCGCTGTTTTTTCCAAAGACACGGTTTGGGTACTGCCGTCAGAAAATTCAACTGTCACCTGGGTAAACGGGGTATCGTGGTCAAAGTCAGAACGAACTGCAATACCGATACCGCTTACCGTTACGTCTTTTCCGAAGTCTACCTGCCAGTACATGTCTTTGTTGTCAAATTCCGGTCCCCAAGATTGATAGGGATATGTTCCATGACCGCCACCCTGTGTAAAACCATCAATGGCATTTCTGGCATCCCATTCTCCGGTAGATGCATGCACACTGTTAGTGGAAGCATGGGGATAGGTTCCTTCAGCTTTCCCTTGGTCATAAGGATTTACCGCAATGTTTCTGGTGGTATTCAATTCCGCTTTTGTGGGAATCCAAACCTTAATGGTAGGATTGATATGTTGTCCTTCCCCACCGATGACCAAAGAGGACGGGAAATATTGGGATGTCTTATTGTCAAATTTATAAGTAAAGGTGCTATCTTCACAGTAAATCAATGCATCCTGCAAATTTCTGTCAAAATTAAACCACATATATTGCTGATTGTCAGACAAAGTAACCGTAATTACCCCATTTCTTTCAAAGGACTGACCCACTTCCAAAGAAGCACTGCCCACACCGGTAGTGCTGGCAATTTCTTCTCCCTTTTTATTGGTATAAGTAATGGTAATGCTGACGGTAGAGGGCTCTTCTGTTGCTTCCGGTGTGTTTTCCGGATTGTTCTCGCCGCTGGTGTTACAGCCAGCCACACATACAAGCAGCATACTTGCAATCAAAAACAAACAAAGTGTTCCGAAAAATTTTTTTGATGTTTTCATAATTGATACCTTTCTTTCTTTTCGTATTAAACCTACTGTTAATAATTTACAATAAACCATGTGGGATTGCAAGTAAAAACGCATGTAAAAACCGCCCGACGCGTTAGAGCGCCGGGCGGAAAATTGCATTGGCAATATGTATGTTTACAGTTCTTCCGGATTTACCAGAGGTC
>CAYMRI010000032.1:0-14906 GCA_964392835.1 uncultured Eubacteriales bacterium | reverse complement strand
AGACGGCAAATGTAGTAGCGCAACTTAGAGCACCACAAAAAAATAGCAATTTGTACTACTTTTAAGCGTTTTTCAAAGGAAAAGTAGAAACAACCATTGGTTGTTTCTACAAATCACCACCAAAGGAACCAATTTGTAGTAAGGAAACAATGTGGCTAACAGCCATATCACCAGTTAACAGGACGATGTCACAGCACCTCAATGCAAAATGTCCAAAAATGTCCAAAAAATGTCTAAAAAATTATTACTTTTCCATAAATCCTGTGCTATAATATTTATATGGTATATAAAATCAATTTTAGGAGGGCTTACTTATGAAAGTGCGGAAAATGGTTACAGTACTATTGTTATTGGCACTCGTTTTTGGGATGACAGCAGTGCCGGTAAGTGCAGCGGAATTGCCGGAAGGAATTATTAAAGTTTTTAATGTGGCAAGAGACGGCGGCACAAGAAATGAAGCTTGGGTAGATAAAGAAGCCGGAATTATTACTTTGCCTGTGGGAACGGAATTTGATAACGGCGGAACAAACCACGGCGTGTATAGCTTGTTTTCCAAGGTGAGTGAAGATGACATTTTTTATGTATACTGGGTAGTAAAAGTAGAAGAAAATGAAGATGCCGATGGTTATGAAATTTTGTCACAGGATCCTTCTTGGGTAGCATCCGGTGCAGAAATTGGAACAGGTACGAGCGGCTATATACTGGATGATTATGACTATGTTTATTATTATGAAGATATGAACCCCGGAAAGTGGGAAATTCTTGAATGTGGATTTGAAGTGACCAACGAAGATGTAACAGAAGTACAGCACAGATTGCATTATAAGAATGTTGTAGGCGTACAAGCAAAATATTTGATTGTTACTTCTATACCGTTTGAATTCGCTGTGAATGAAGAAACCGGCGAAATTGATGGTATCACCAATGATAATGAATTTATCGTTGTGACACCGGAACCGACACCGGAATCCACACTGACACCGGAATCCACAACACCCCCTGCAACTACGGCACCTGTTGCAACTACGGCACCTGCTACAACCACAGCTACAGCAGAAGCACCCATAGATGATCAGCCGGAAGATGGCGATAGTACATGGATTATCATTGTGGCAATTGCAGCTGTAGTGGTAATTGGGAGTATTGTCGGTGTAGTGATTGCAAAGAAGAAAAAAACATAAAAATATAAATTTGGGGGTTTTTATGAAAAGAAAAAGTATTGTTATCTTATTATTAGCGCTTGCACTTTTGCTGGGCACCATGGCAGTGCCGGTAAGTGCAGCGGAATTGCCGGAAGGGATTATAAGTGTTTATACTGTGGCAATTGATGGTAACACCAGAAATCAGGATTGGAAAGACCTGGAAACCGGAATTATTACATTGCCGGTAGGGCAGGAATTTGATAACGGCGGTACGAACCATGGTGTATACCATATGTATGATGATGTAACCGCAGGAGATATTTACTATACATACTGGGTAATTAATGTAGAAGAAAATGATGATTTGTATGAAGATGATATTATTATGGCTCATGAGCCGTGGTATCTGCAGTCTTATGAATATCCGGAAGGGGGCGAACCCACCAATGAAATAGCGTCCAGTGATTCTCCGGGCGGTACCCTGTTAGATGATTATGAAGGATTGGAAATTTATTATGAAGATGTAGTGCCGGGAAAATGGCAAATCGTTGAAGCCGGCTTTGAAGTTATGGAAGATGATACCAATCATGTACAACATAGATTACACTACAGAAATGTGACCAGTGTACAAATTAAGTATTTGATTGTAACCACACAACCTATGCTGTTTGCAGTAAACGAAGAAACCGGTGAAATTGACGGTATTACCAATGACAACGAATTTGTCATTGTAACACCGGCCCCGACCCCGGAACCGACTCCAACGCCGGAAGCAACACCTACGCCGACCAAAGCACCGGCAACTTCTGCACCGGCAGACACAAACACCACAGCGCCCACCGCAACAACAGATAGCGAAAACACACCCCAAGATGGTGCGCCCATTGGAATGATTATTGGCATCGCAACAGCAGTGGCAGTGGTAGCAGCTGTAGTCGCTGTTGTAGTAGTGAAAAAGAAGAAAAAGTAAAACTATTTCAATCGTAATTGGAAAAATGTATGGGCACGACGGTTGTTCTCTTCCCCAACAGGTTTGATAAGGGAAATGACTGTGGTGCCCTCTTCTGTTTCCTTGTTGACAGAATCAAAACAAAGACAGGTAATCTGATTGCCCAACATACACTCTTTCCTATACACCACTTCCAAATCGTAAATCTGCTTGGTGTCCAGAAGTTCCTGGGGAACAGTGTCCAACAAGAAATCGATGTATTTTACATTGTTCAAATGACGGTTATAATCCAAATCGTGACGGTGAATGGTAAAGTCACATTGGGACAATAACCCATCAGCCAAAGGCAGAGGATTGTTGGTAAATTCCTTGGCAAAAGAAACGGTTTCCCCGGTAGAGGCATACGTTTCCATAATTTCCTGGGGGATACGGCAAACAGACCGTTGGGCAAAGTCCAGCATGACCCAAATGGAAAGGGCTTCCCCGATGATTTCGCCCTGCTCGTTGTACAGAACAAAACAACGATGGGCATATAACTTATCCATGGAACTGGACCAGGTACGAACACGGACAGTGGTTCCCAAGGCAGGATATGCATAAATCCGAATCTTCCACTTATATAGAATCCATGCCAGATTCATTTTAAACATTTCCTCAGCACTCATGCCGATAGAACCGGAGTGAATGCCGGCCATGTCCTGCATATAGTTTACCAAAGTGGTAAATTTTGCTCGATAATTGTTATCGCATTCATAAGAACGCACCAAATAGTCTCTTTCACAATAATTCGTCTCCATAATGGTCAAATCCTTCCTTATTTCGTGATTTTGCGGCACTCCAGGTAAAAACGTTTTTCATAAGCCTCGCCCATAGAAAAGGTTTTTCGCGGCAATACGCCGGAGGCTGCAACGCTGGGGAACAATTGGCTCTTGTCCATGCCCGGCAACAGGAATCCTATGGCATTGGGTTGTGCCGATAAGGACGCTACCACATCTTCACCGTGAATATAGTCAATTTTCATGGAAGATTGTTGCATCTTCCAGTCTAAAAATTCCTGCAAAGAACCAACGGTCAGAGAATGGGTGCCCTGTCCCATGTCAAATTCACCCCGAATGCCGTTGTATAAATAAGTTACTTTCTGTCCCGCACCGTCAGTCTGCGTTTTGGAAAAATATGCTTTCATGTCTGTAAGCAATTCCACAGGGTCTACGTCTGTACAGATACGGTGGATGGGCTCAAACACCAGCCCGTCGTCATGGACATTGACCAGCTCTGCCAAGGCAAAACGGGCAGGGTGGGTCAGCCTCTCCTCCCGGGTAAGGGTTTGCTTTACGTTTTCCCAATGAGCCTTGGCAGAAGCCAAAGAATGGTTGCCGTCACCCATTGCGTACAAAAATGGATTTTCTCCTACACACAGAGCTTCCAAAGCAGAAGCGATGCTGTCAAAAGAAGCATCATCAGACACCTGATAGCCTGTAATGTGACCACTTTCCTGCATCAAATCAAAATCATAAAGCTGAGGAAGGGACTTCTCAAACAAAGGCTCAATGACCGTTTTTGCAGGGTCGTCAATTAAAATCATAATGTGCGGTAGCTCCAACGGCGCATTGGCACGGATTTTTACCCGAGGAGGAATCCGCTCCAGTACAGTACCCTCTGTGGCACGAATCAGGGATTTTGCGCCCTTTTTGTAGTCGTAGCACTCTAAATCCACAGCGGCAACCAGACCCTTTCTGGATTTGCCGTCAGAAAAAGAACGGTTTACTAAAATAAAACTGTTTGTAACGGTTTGAAAAACATCATTTGCCAGATAGTCGGCCATGGTCCGGTTAATGTTGGCAATCCGGGCGTCCCCGTCACCGTCTTCCAAATAAACTTCCGGAAAAATAATATTTAAAGTGGAAGGTGCGCCTGCTGCTAAGGCGGCGGCCTTTTCCCAATATTCAGGTTGTGAAGTGTATTGGTCGCAGGCAACCACAGACCATTTTTCATAGTCTGCGCCCTGCTTGGGAATGAGAATATCACATGGTTTGATTCCTATTTTGTCGAAATTTTTCATTTTTTATCCTTACCTTCCTATAATTACTGTTACATATAATCTTAGCTGTCCGGAATAATAATGTCAACAATTGCAATACTAACATCGAAAGGAAAGGTGAGAAAAAGTGGAGAGATTTTCCGAAGTTTCAGGCGCAAAAGTGACCTGTGCGGAGAGCGGAAAGCGCGTAGGATGCGTGGAATCTGTGGTGTGTGCAGGAAACAATCGTGTGCTTGGCCTGCTTTTGCAGTCGGGAAAAATCGGAAACCGTTACGGATTTGTCTGTGTGGAAGACATTCTGGCAATCCGGGAAGGCGAAATCTGTATTTTTAACGAAGATAGCGTGCAAAAAGATAAGAAGTTAATCCAAAAGTACCGAAAACAAGGTGGCTGGAACTGGCTGAACAAAAAAGCAGTTACGCCGGAAGGGAAATTACTTGGCACAATTTCCGACGGACTGTTTGATGTACGGAAGGGAACAATATCGCAAATCGAACTTTCCTTGGGAGTGATGGAAGATCTTCGGGAAGGTCGGCGAAGATTTTTACTGAATGAAAATGCAGAGTTCGGAAAAGAATTTCTGGTGTTGAAGGAGGTCGGCAGGCAGGATGAATAAGATTGTAAAAGGCGCAGTCATTGGTAGTGCCATTGGGGCTGCAGCCATGATGGCAATGGAATGTAAGAAGACCGGATGCCATATGAAAATGGGTAAAAAATTACTGAAGGCGATGGGTATCTAAATAGAGTAGCCTTTGGAAAGGAGCGGAGATAAGTGCAGGGCATACAATTTATCAGATTGATTCTTCCTTTTTTACTTGCACTTGTCATCGCTTATTTGGTCAGGCGACCGGTGAGCTTCCTGGAACGGAAGGGCATGAAACGGTCGCTGGCCATTTTTTTGGTCTACTTTGGGTTAATACTTGTCGTGGGCGCAGGGATTGTGCTCATTGCGCCCGGCTTTTACAGAGATATCCGGGAAATGATGGAGGTGCTGCCGGCTGTTTATGAAAAATACCAATCCCTCATTGATAAAGTGGTTGCGTTTTTCTCGGTGGAGGAGGCAATCGAAATACTGGAGAATTCCGTAGCACTATTAGCGGATTGCCTTTTGTCCTTTGTGTTGGCTTTTTATCTGGTTCGGGACCGGGAGATGATACAGGATTTCTTTTTGTCGTTTTTCCCTGTGGAGGCCCGAAAGCAGGCTACTGAAGGCTTGCGTGATGTCAGCCGTATTCTTTCCGCTTTTATTACGGGACAGCTGGTGGTGGCAGTGCTTGTAGGCATTCTGGAAACCATAGCACTATTGCTCATCGGTGCCAAATATGCATTTTTACTGGGATTTGTAGGAGGTCTTTCCAATATTATTCCTGTGGTGGGACCGTTTATCGGTGCCGTGCCGGCGGTGGCCCTTGCTTTGCTGGAATCCCCGTACCAAGCACTTTTGACTGCAGGGATTTTTGTGGTAGTTCAGCAATTGGACAACAATATATTAACCCCCCGAATTGTCGAGGGGCGATTGGGTTTGCATCCTATGGTTACATTGTCTGTGGTATTTGTTGCCGGCATTTTCTGGGGGATCGGCGGGGTTTTGTTATCCATTCCCATTACCGCAGTTATTGTCAGCATTGTCAAGCGCATCTACCTTGTAAAAATGCGAAAGAAAGGGGAATAATGCGCTTACTCCGTCAATGTCAAAGAATCATATTCAATGGAAGTAATGGCGCCGTCTGTCATCAGGAAAGTTAATTTCATATTGTCTTTGGTATAGGTGTAAGCAGAGCCGCTTTGTGCATAACCTGTGCCGTAAGCGGTTTCCATTTGTGTCTGTGTGGAGCCGATGCTGATACCCTCCGGTGTGGACACCAGGTCGTTCAAAATCAAAATCATGGAAATTCTATCTGCTTCTCCGTCCGGATAGGTGTGCACTTCAAAATCAGAATAAGTGTAAATCTTATCTAACCCGTTAAATGCACAGCTGGGGGCTTCAAAATAGTTGGCATAATCGCCTAAGGAACTGACAACTGTGGAAAAATCCATATCCGCATACAATGTCACGGTACCGTTGGTGCCGGTTACTTGAAATCCATAACCGTTTACGGTGGAAGTAGACCCGGAAGGATTTGTAGTGTTGCCGGGATTTTCGCTTGTAGCCGGGTTATCTTCGTTGCCATTGCAAGCACAAAATGTCACAACCATCAAAACTGCCAATACGAATAATAAAACTCTCTGTTTCATAATAATTCCTTTCTTTTCTCACTGTTCTGCTTCTTCTAAAGCAGCAAGCTGTCTTTGGATTTCTGCGTCATACGCTTCCAATTTGGGTGCCCAGATGGCTTCTAAGGTAGTGTCCCCACGACGATTGGGTAAGTTGCATTCCGTGGCAAGAATTTCTCCGAAGTAGCGGGATAACTTTTCCGCGCCGGATAAATTCAAGTGCAGTCCACCGTCATAGGTGTCCGTGGAAAAATCCAATCCTATTTCTTCCGTGACATCCAAAAAATTATAATACTTCAAGCCGTGTTCCTGTGCATAAGCAACCATTTGGGCATCCCATTCTGCATACCAGTAGGGGTACAAACTTGGGGCCTTAATGAGCACAAGTTCCACTCCATTATCTTTACACAATTCTGTGATTTTGTCTAGATACAAATAGGCATTTTCCCCGAAGGTGTAATCGCCCAAAGGTTTTCCCGTGGGAATCTGCCCTGCAGCTTTTACATCTACCCGCATATAGTAGCCGTTGTGGGTTACCTTATCTCTGTGGAACAAATAGGTAAAATCGTCCTTTTCCAACTCGGTAATACGGGAATGGTAGCGCAAAATGGGGAACAGGTAGTCCAGCATGGATTCCTCTTCCGTCATGGAAGCCTGGATAGAATTAATTTTACTGGAGGAAAGGCGCATACCGTCCAAAGTCATACGATTATAAGCTTCACTTTGGGGGGTGTCATATTTCATGGAAAGTACATTAAAGACTACCACATCCGGTTTTTCATACTGCAGGGTTTCTTCCAGTAAATAATAGGATTGCCAAATCAGCTGTTGTGCACTGCCGCGGATATAGCTGTGAATACCATACTCCTCCCACAACACAGCAGGGGAAATATTTTCATAAACTTCACAGTCGCCGATAAACACAACATCATGATTTTTCTCTTCGTCATAATATTCTGCAATCATGGCACCTTCTACAATGCCATGCATATATTTGGGAATCAGCAACTCCTGCAAGAACCAAAGGCTTGCAAAAATCAACGCTACCGATAATACAATTGCAATTATTTTTTTCGCTTTCTTTTGCATCATCCACCTCGTTAAAACTGGTTATAAATAAACTGGCTGGCATCATAACCGATACCGTAAGCACCCAGCAAAAGCACTGCCAGGAACAAGCCATACCAAACCGCAAACCGCAAAGGCGCATTCCACGTTGCAATTCTTTCCCGTACAGGACCTTTTCTCTGTATTAGGCTGACGGTAATTAACAGACACAAACCTGCAAATAAAATGATATAATCTGCACCGGTTAACCCTAAGTCCAAAAAGGCCTGGGGTGTCAGGGCAGAGAGACGGAAGTCTGCAAACATGGAGCCAAACATTCGGAAGGTCAACGGCACATCCCGGTAGCAGTCAAACATACGCAGACAGCTCATAAGCAATATGGTCCGAACCACCTGGAATAAGCGGAAAAAGAAGTTCCGGGAAACATGGAATTTTTCATGGAACCATGCATAAAACGGCTCTAATTCCTGGGAAATCATAATGACTACAAAGTTGCCTAATCCCCATGCAATGAAATTCCAGCTTGCCCCATGCCAGATACCGGTGGTAAACCAAACCGCAAAAGAAGACAAATACACGGGTATTCGCTTACCGATGGCATTTCCGAAATGTTTTCTGGAAAATTTGTTCACCTTCAACATGGATTTGGACACGGAAATGGGGTAGAAAATATAGTCAGTAAACCAGGTTCCCATGGTAATGTGCCAACGGTTCCAGTACTCTTTGATGTTTTTGGAAAAATACGGTCGATTAAAGTTTTCTGCCACTTTTATACCCATACTCTGTGCAATACCAATGGTAATGTCAATACCGCCGGTAAAGTCTGCGTACAATTCAAAGGCATAAAAGAGCATGCCCACCAAAACCCAAGCGCCGGTATAGGTGCCGGGGTCATCGATAATTACCTTGACTGCAGGCAAAAGTCTGTCGGCAATCACCATTTTTTTGAAAAATCCCCATAAAACACGTTGTAACCCGAAAGAAAAAGTCTTCCAGTCGAAATGATGTTTTTCAAACAGTGATTGGGAAAGTTCGTTAAATCTGCTGATAGGTCCTTGTACCAATTGTGGGAAAAAGGAGACGAACAGGGCAAACTTAAACGGGTTGCGTTCCGCAGGATATTTGCCCCAATAAATATCAATTAAATAGCCCATGGATTGGAATGTGTAGAATGAAATACCCATAGGCAATATGAGATTTACAAAGGAAAGTTCTGTATTGCTGCCCAATACGCCAAGTAAGGAATTGACATTGGAAATGGCAAAGTTGGTGTATTTTACAACCGCAAGAATACCAAGATTGAACAAAAGGCAACCCAGCATAATCCAAAGCTGCTTTTTCTTTTCTTTTTCTTTGACTTCTTTTCTCTCGTCTCTGGTTAGGCCTTTCTTTATTTCTGAAAAATGTACTTCAAATTTATCCTTTCTGTTTTGCATTGCAACCGTTGCAAGGAAAGTGGTAATGGTGGTGGCACCAATGTATATCAGGTAAGAAGGATTGGCGCGGAAGTAAAAATAATAACTGGCAATGAGCAAGAAAGGCCATTGCCACTTTTTAGGCAGAACATAGTACAAAAAGAGTACTACAGCTACAAAAAGAATAAATTCATACGATGTAAACAGCATGTTCGGTATTAATCCTCATCTTCCATTTTTGCAGAAATTAAAGCATACAATGCAGATGCACTGTTAAAGTTTTCCGGCACGATTTCATCGGCGGAGAGGGTGACATCAAAGGTATCCGATACTTCTGTAATAATGGTTACAATGTCAAAGGAATCCAGGATGCCGCCGTCAACTAAGTTGGTGCAGGATTCAAAATCCACATCCGGGTGTAAGTCTTTTAAAATTTCCAATAATTCATTCATGTTTTTAGTTCCTTTCTTTATCTTGTTTCTTCATATTTCTTCTTTAGTGCCACACGGTCAATCTTTCCGTTTGCCGTAAACAGCATTTCATCCAGCGGAATGGTCAGGTTGGGCAGCATATAACGGGGCAGCTTGTCTTTTAAAAGCGCCGTCAGTTCTGCCGGTGCCAGGTCGCCGGTATAGAACAGCACAATTTTACTCTTATTTTGGTCATAAATGCAACCACAATGACGAATTTCATTAATTAAATTCACATTGGCTTCAATTTCTCCCAATTCAATACGGTGTCCCATGTGCTTAATTTGATAGTCTTTTCTGGAAATAAACTCCAGTTCGCCATATTGATTTTTCCTACCCATATCGCCGGTGCGATAAATAATTTCAAGATAAGCGGTGTTCAACGGGTTTTGCACAAAAGCTGCAGCCGTTCTTTCCGGATTGTTGTAATAACCCAAAGTTACGGATGTGCCGCGAATGCAAATTTCTCCCGGTTCACCGTCCTTTGCCAACTTGTTGTCATCCGTCAACAAAAGAATTTCCGTATTTTTGAAAGGAAACCCAATGGGAATGGTGTCTGTCAGTCCTAGTTCGCGAGTGACAGGGTAGTAACAGCACATGCCGGTGCCTTCTGTAGGCCCATATAGGTTGAAAAACGCAGCGTTGGGCAAAACGGATTTCCACAGCTGGAACTGCTTCATGGGAAACACTTCACTGCCGAAGGCAATGGTGTGCAGCGTTTCCGGGCGTACTTTGTCAAAAGCACGGAATGCGGAAATCATGGTTAATGCAGAAACCACCCAACAAATGGTGTTAATTTTCTTTTCATTTAAATATTCCACCAGTTTCACCGGGAACATAAACAGTTTGTGGGGTACCAAATAAGTGGTAGCACCAAATTTTAATGTGGGATACAATTCTTTTAAGCAGGCATCAAAGTACAAAGGTGTCTGGTTGCCGAATACGGTATCTTCATTAAAGCGCAATACCTCAGATAATTGTTCAATATAGTCCAGTACGGAACGATGGCAGGCACATACCCCTTTGGGAACACCGGTGGAGCCGGAAGTAAAAACAATATAAATGGGGTCTGTATCAATGGCCTTGCTACGAATTTCTGCAAGGCGGTCACCATCTTGGGGATAGTCGCAAATGGAATCGTAAGTCATGATTTCACCATTAAATTGCAGGCGTTGTGCCGCTGGTAAGGTATCGTTATCGCAAATCAATACTCTGGGTTTGCAATTTTCCAGAATCAACTGTATCCTTGCTTCCGGCATTTCTTCATCAATGGGCACATAAAAACAACCTGCAGTAATGATACTGAAAAATGTCACAATGGTTTTGGGACTTTTGCGCATAAACACAATCACAGGTTCTTTATAATATCCTTTGTGTGCCAGGCAGGACCCAATGCCACGGGAAATATCATATACCTGTTGAAAGGTATAGCTGATGGCTTCGTCTGCAAAGGCGATTTTTTGCGGCACTCTTTTTACGGTTGGGTCTAAATAATCTAAAACATGGTTTTGCATCGTACTTATGATGCCTCCTTCTTATGTGGTAATCAATTCTTTATAAGCCTCTTTTAATTGGCCGCATTGTTCTACGCAGCATTTGGCAAGTACTTCCAGCACATCCAAATAGCCGGCGGGCAATTGGTGGTCACGCTTAATCATGGAAAGCTCTGTGCAACCCAGCACAATGGTCTGCGCTCCTGCTGCAAACAGTTCCTGAGAGACCTGGCGGAACTTTTCCATGCTTACGGGCTTTCCTGCTTTCACTTCTTTGTAAATCAGGTCCATGACATAAGCTTGGCAGGAAGCAGAGGGATAAACACACTGTATGCCGTATTTTTCAAACTCTGCCGAGAACAATCCTGTTTGCACCGTGCCGTCGGTGGCCATAATCCCCACCGTCTTGCAGTTTCGTTGTGCCAGGTATTTGGCAGTTTCGGAAATGGCATGAATAATGGGCAGTCCGATTGCTTCTTCCAGCTCTTTGTGAAAATAGTGGGCTGTAATACAGGGAATTGCAATCTGGGAAACTTCCTGGGCAGCCAGTCTTTGCCCCGCCTCTGTCATAGCAGGGAGGGGAGAGCAGGCACTTTTCTTTAAAATAAACTGTGTCCTATCCGGAATCCAAGGACAATTGTAGATAATGCTTTCAATATGCTGCTGGTCAGTTTCTGCCTGGGTCATATTGATGATCAGTTCCAACAAATATGCAGTTGCCATGGGTCCAAGTCCGCCGATGATTCCCAGTTTCTTCATGTATCCGTTCCTTTCCCGTTAATTAATGTCTGTAAAAATCGTTCTGTCATAGTTGTGTGACCCGTTGTTTGCGTTGGAAAATTCCGTAATGGTGGCATCGTCTACATAACAGAAATTGGGTTTGGGCCTTACGGCACGGGGTGTGGTATCAAAGTGATACCAGCCATCGCCGATGTCCACCAGATTCCAATAGTGCTCATAGGTAGTAGGAATTCTGCCAATATCCATATTTTTAATGCCGGCACAATTTAAAAATGCTTTGGCAACGGAAGCATACACAAAACAGTCGCCTCTACGAGAAGTCAACCCTTCATACGCCGCCTTTGTCCAGTCTGTATTTTCTTCATTTTCTGCGTAAGAAATGTTAGACTGTATCCATTCATAAATGGCGGTCAGCTTGTCCCGCTCACTCATGCCGTTGGTAAAAATCTGGTTTAACACCGGCTGTACCAAATCATATACCATATCGTCTGCGTAAACCCTTTCAATAATGGTCAGGGTAATAGTCTTTGAAGTTTTGTTGCCGGAACGGTCCAGGGCAGTATATGTGACAGGGTAGCTTCCGGTTGCTTTCACATTTACTTTGCTGGTATCTACATTTAAAGTTACTTGGGTGTCCAGGGCATCCTGTATGGTAACACCATTTTTATAGCTGATGGTTTCTCCCAGGTAAGTTGTAAAATCTTTCACCCCGGAAAGAATGGGCGCTTCGGTGTCCGTTTGTCTGGTTAAAAAGGCGCTTGCCTCTGTGCTATTGCCGCTGGTATCTGTAGCACGGATGGTTACTTCCTGCTGTCCCATAATGGAAAGATCCGGTTCTTTCACATAAGAATAGGTCAGGGGCGTTACGTCCTGGGCACTTGCCACAAAGCGTTCTGCAGCAGGGGAGTCAACTGTAGTGGTTGTGACATTTTGTAACTGCAGTGTGGGTGCTGTGGTATCCACTACATGCAATGTGGACGGATACACGGTGCCGTTGACACGAATATCAATGACATAGTCACCGGGCAAAGCCATATCAATGCTACTTGTTGCTGTTACAAATCCAACAGAAGTTTCCGGAGATGCCAAAAATTCATTGAGGCTTGGGAATGCGCTTCCTGCTTCCTTGGTAATTTCTCTTTTTACAGAGCTAACCACCAGCGTGGTTTCGCAAGTGGTGGTATTCCCCCCTAAATCCGTAACTTGCACGGTTACCTTCTGCTCGCCGTAAACACTATAATCCGGCTTTGTAACGAAAGTAACTGTGGTAGCGGTTTCATCTTGAATGGATGACACAAAATCTTCTGCAGCCACGCCGCTGCCTTTTGCGGTATACACTTTCTGCCCGGTAACAACCGGCGGAACGGTATCCTGAATGGTCACTGTGCAGTGATAGGTAAACATACCGGACTTTATGGTAACCGGATAGTCACCGGGGACTTTGTTATTGACAGCAGGACTGTCTTCGGTAAACACCGCTCCTTGGGATGGGTCTTTTAAAAAGTTTTCTGCCAAAATAGGGGTGCCGGCTTCCGCCACACATTGTGTATAAACTTTGCCGGAGTAGGAAACCAAAATAGCAATGAGGGCTACAATCACACACACAAGCAAACATATGATTGTAACGAAAATTTTTTTTGTTTTTTTTGCCTTCCTTGCCGCCTTCATTTTCCGGGTTCCCTTCCTTCTTTTTATTGGTAGTTTGCACATTTGCAAAAACATTATCATTATAGCATTAAATGTGTCCATTGTAAAACATAAGTAAATTGATTTCACTCTAAAATTATGCTATTCTAAGAAAGCTAAATGACACGGAACAAGTGGGGGATTCTGATGAAATTATTGTTTAAACAGCGATTTTTTTCCTGGCTGGACAGCTATGATATTTTTAACGAAGCCGGCGAAACGGTTTTTACCGTAAAGGGGCAATTGTCCTGGGGCCATTGTTTAAAAATTTTTGATGCCATGGATCGAGAACTGGGTACCGTGCAGGAACGTATTTTTTCCTTTCTGCCCAAATTTGAAATGTATCTGGGCCGGCAGTATGTGGGGTGCATCAGCAAAGAATTTACGTTTTTCAAACCCAAATACAACATTGACTGCAACGGTTGGCAGGTAGAGGGGGATTTCTTTGAGTGGGATTACCGCGTTGTTGATGGTGCAGGGAGGGTGGTTGCCACAATCTCCAAGGAACTTTTTAACTGGACGGACACCTATGCCATTGATGTTTACAACCGGCAGGATGCCCTTGGGGTGCTGATGTTGGTCCTTGCCATTGATGCGGAAAAATGTTCACAGAACGATTGAGATTTTTTGATTGGAGGGCCTTTCTTTTATGAGAATGAGAAAAATAGTTAGCATAGTATTTGTTTTGTTTTTGATGGCGGCTGTCTGCATGAGCAGCATGGTGCCGGTGGCAGCAGAGCCGGCGGAAACGGCAGTGCCGGTGGAGACAGCAGAGCCGACCCGGATTCCGGAGGAAATCACGGCGGGGATCCCGGATTCCAATGTGTATACCTACGGGGCTTACGTCTATTCTTTTGTATCAGTCAACACGGTTAGCATTGTGGGGCCTGTCAATCCGTTAAGCGGTGCCATTGAAATTCCGTCTACCTTGGATGGCTATGGGGTGGTTTCCATTGCCCGGGATGCATTTCGGGATTGCACAGCACTGACGGGAGTTACCTTTCCTTCCGGCCTGCTGGAAATCGGCGCATCTGCGTTTGATGGCTGTGAAAATTTGCAGGAAATTTATTATAGAGGAACACAGGATGCCTGGGACGCGATTGCGGTAGCAGAGGGAAATGAATGCCTTGCCAATGTACAAATGATTGCTGCTGACGATGCCCTAACGGAAGTCCCTGCGAGCACTGTGGTGGTGGAGAATGGGGATGCTGAAGATGTGGTCGTTACCCCTGCTTTGGACTGGAGCAAAGAAATTATTATGTTCGCAGCGTTGTTCCTTATCTTTGTGTTTTGCATGGTTGGATTTGCCGTTTTGCGTAAGTGGCATGGCTAAAAAAACGGCCGTGAAATTTCGTGACCTTTCGTGAAATTTTTTGAAAAAAGTTGTTGACAAGTGTATTTCGGTTTGGTATTATTATCAAGCATTCGTTATGCGCATGGCGGAATAGCTCAGTTGGCTAGAGCATTCGGTTCATACCCGAAGGGTCGTAGGTTCAAATCCCACTTCCGCTACCAATTTTATAAGGCCCGTTGGTCAAGCGGTTAAGACATCGCCCTTTCACGGCGAAAACATGAGTTCGATTCCCGTACGGGTCACCACCGAGAATTATCCGGTAATCGGATAATTCTTGTTTTTGGGAGTTTAGCTCAGCTGGGAGAGCATCTGCCTTACAAGCAGAGGGTCATAGGT
>CAYMRI010000031.1:0-15107 GCA_964392835.1 uncultured Eubacteriales bacterium | reverse complement strand
GCAGACGGCGTTGCCAGAATTCAGGAATTTGAAGTTTGGGGCGTAAAAGAAAACGCAACAGAATGGCCGTATTGATTGCTTTTTGAAAACTTATGAAAAGATGGGGAAACGAAGAAATTCGTTTCCTTTTTTTTACAATATCTGTTATAATACCTTTATCTGCATTTCGTAAAATAAACTTCACTATAAGGAGGGTAATTATGCAAAAAGGATTACAATGGCCGAAAGGACAAGTGTTACCAAGATTTGGGGCGCCCTGCAAGCAATTGGACGCAGTGGATGTCAGCAAAGAGTCGGGTGATGTAAAAGTCATGATGACAACTTTGCAGGGTTTAGTAAACCGGGAAGAGCCACAATTGATGGTGTATGAGAAACCTTGGAAGAAAGAAGCTTGGGCAAAGGAATTAGGCCTTGATGTGGCGGAACCAGTGGAATATACAGAATTATTGGGGAAATACAAATCCTATGTAAAGGGACTGCTGGTTACCGACGAAAATGTGCCGGATACGGTGAATATTGCAAATACGTTGGCTGGTTTTGAAGATGCCTTGGTAGTAAGCAACCGTTTGGCAGATATTCTCACAGCAGAACCTTACAATTTGCCGGTGATTCAGGATTTTAACGGCAAATTTCAGGATAAATTTGAAGTGTATGATTATGCGCTGGAACAGATTTGGCCCAACTGTACCCACCGTTTAATTATTGGCGTAGACCCGGGACCAAAGGGACATTTGGCATATATCCGTGATGTGGCAGTTGCAGGCAAAATTATGGTATTCTGGCTGGATCCACGGGTGGAAAAAGAAGCGGAATATATCAAGAAATTTTTCAAGGCAACTGCGCCGATGGACACTTACTATATGGGTTGGTGGCCGGAAGAAGGTGCCGGAATTAAAATCGGTTCCGAACATGGTATTCCTACCGTCCCTGCCGACTATTATGAAAACTATACCGTATATTCCGGTATGAAGCAGGAATTTGATGTGCCTACTGTTCCTGCAAAACCAAAGTTGGAAAACAAGTTCTATGTGGCATTTATGGTCAGCGACGGAGATAACATTCAATATTGCGAACATGCCATGAAGACGGATGATGTGCTGTGGCCGCATGAAGAAAGAGGGCAGTTCCCAATTAGCTGGACCGCAGCGCCTACTTTGATTGACGCAGGACCGCAAATGCTGAATTATTATTACAGAACCTGTACCGATAACGATTTGATTATTTCCGGTCCTTCAGGGGTAGGGTATACCGACCCGCAAAGATGGCCCAGCAATGAGGATTTGGCAAAATATTGCCGGGTAACCAATGACTATTTTAGGCGGTCCGGTTTCAGCTTTATTGCTGCCTGGAATTTTATAAGGGATGACCAGGATTTTATTTATGAAGAAAATACACCGGCGCTGATTGGTATGTCCATTCAGGAACGGTATCCGGATCAGGCGATGTTTAAGATTATGAAAGAGGAAATGCCCCTTTTGACTGCCAAGCCTCGTTACGATGGTGATGAACCCAGAGTATTGCGCATTTTGACAGAAGACATTGAGGCATGGGATGGAAAGGCACCTATGTTCTATTGCCCGCAGGCAGTTTCCTGGGAGATGGGTGTGCCCGGCATCAATCGGGTTTACCGTGCGTTAAAGGAACGCTTCGGCGATAAAGTGGAATTTGTCAGAGCAGACCATTTGGCCATGTTGTTCCGGGAAGCCTATGGGGTTCCCTATAATGTGGCATTAAGAGCCAATGTGACCGCTTCCGGCACAGACGAAGCAGAAGGGGACATTACCTATTGTCCGTGTCATGTAACCAATGGTTCTTTTACCAGAAAAAATGGTTGGAAATCTTCAAAAGCAGGGGACAAGTGGATTTGCGTGGATTTGGAAGACACATACAAAGTTTCCCGTTATGTGTTGAAAAATGCAGAATGTGCCTATTATGATGCTGCTTTGAATACCAAGGATTTCCGCATACAAGTAAGTAACGATGGCGTATCTTGGACGGATTTGGATGTGGTAACAGACAATACCCTTCCATATATTGATAAGAAGGTAACACCCGCAGATGCCCGGTATGTAAGAGTTTACATTACTAATGGCGGCGCTGATGGTGCGGCAAGAATACAAGAATTTGAAGTACATGGGGTGAAAGTATGAATCCGAAAATTACAATTACAATGAAACAGGGCGGTTCTATCCAGGTGGAACTGTATCCGGAAGTGGCACCGAACACGGTGATGAATTTTATGAGCCTGGCGAAAAAAGGTTTTTACAATGGTTTGATTTTTCATAGAGTCATCAGAGGCTTTATGATTCAGGGCGGTTGTCCCAACGGTACCGGCATGGGGAACCCGGGGTATTCCATTAAAGGAGAATTTGCGGCAAATGGAGTCAACAATACCTTAAAGCACGAAAGAGGCGTGATTTCTATGGCCCGTTCCATGATGCCTGATTCTGCCGGCTCCCAATTTTTCATTATGCATGAAGATGCACCACACTTAGATGGACAATATGCGGCGTTTGGCCGTGTCATCGATGGTATGGATGTGGTGGATGCCATAGCAGAACAATGGACCGATGCCAGGGATAAACCGGTGGAACCGCAAGTAATGGAATCTGTTACCGTAGAGTGGGACGGGGAAATCACAGAGCCTGTTAAGAAGTAAGGAGCGACAATAAATGATATATAAACCGTTTGGAAACACAGGGATTCAGATTTCGCAGTTGGGTTTTGGCTGCATGCGTTTTCCGGGGGAACGGGTGGACGGCAAGTTTCAGCCCGCCCAGGAAAAAGTGACGGCCATGCTTCGCAGAGCGTACGATTTGGGGGTAAACTATTTTGATACAGCCCCCGGCTACTGCGACGGCAACAGCGAAATTGCAGTGGGAAAGGCCTTAAAGGATATTCGGGATAAGGTGTATATTTCCACCAAATGTTCCATTAACGAATCCGGGGAGGATTTGAGAAGAAACCTGGAGCAGTCTTTGCGGAAATTGGACACAGACTATGTGGATTTTTACCATTTCTGGGGAATTGGCAGAAACCAGTATGAGAATTTATTTCCGTTGAAGGACGGCCCGGTACCGGCAGCGCTGAAGGCAAAAGAAGAGGGCTTAATTCGCCATTTGAGTTTTTCCTTCCATGACAGCCCGGATATTATGATGAAGATTATTGATACCGGCCTGTTTGAATCGGTACTGTGCCAGTTTAATCTGTTGGACAGAGCCAATGAAGAAGCCATTGCTTATGCCCGGGAAAAAGGCTTGGGTGTAGTCATTATGGGTCCTGTTGCCGGCGGTAGAATTGGCGCACCCTCCGATACCATTGCTTCTATGTTGCCGGGTAAAGTGGAAAGCAGTGCGGAAATTGCATTGCGTTTTGTCATGGCAACCAAAGGCGTTTGTTGTGCATTGTCCGGTATGAGCACCATGGAAATGGTAGAGGAAAATGCAAAGGTGGCGTCCATTGAAACACCGTTGACAGAAGAAGAGTGGAGGCGGATTGACAAGGCATTGGATGAAAACAAAAAACTGGCAGAGCTCTATTGTACCGGTTGCAAGTATTGTATGCCATGTCCAAAGGGCGTGAATATTCCTTTGAATTTTGAAGCAATGAATTACCATAAGGTATATGGGCTGACCCAGCATGCGAAAAATGTGTACCGGGATATTAAACCGGAACATGACCGTGGAGAAAAGGCGGACAAATGTGTGGAATGCGGTTTGTGTGAAACCAAGTGTCCCCAGAAAATCCAAATCCGCAAGCAACTGAAAGAGGTTGCATTGGCGTTGGGGGAATCATAATATTGTTTTAAATAGAAAAACGGCGATGGGAGAATTTCCTGTCGCCGTTTTTTTAAAAAATTTTTTTTGGATTGCTTTGCCAATTCCGCCATTTCACCGGCATCTTTTGTTTTGTGGTGTGGTTTCTACAGAAAAATCACTTTTACCACCGGGAAACCTTAATGGGCATGGTAAAATGCAAAATAATGGTGGTCTTAAACCCATTTTCGTCTACGTATACAACATCGCAGCCGCCCCATCCCTCATGGAACCAGATTTCTGTGTCACGGGCAGCGTGGCGGAACACTTCTTTATTGTTATCTACAATGACCACGACTTCCAGAGCCGGGTCTTTGTATCCTTTCCCTACAAAATTAATAACAGCAGTTTTGCCTATGTTATAAGGACAGGTATCGTTACTTGTTCTGATTTGTGCGTTGCTGAACACTTTTCCGGTCAACGCCTTATAAAACTGTTTCGAAATCATAGGAGGCCTCCTTTTAAGTGAAAAATGTTTTTTTTCTATTGTAACACATTTTTCCTGTTTGCCATACCATGTAGTAAATGACAAAAACGGAGGAAACAATATGAGCTTTTTAAGAAACATGGGATGTGGTTGTGGCTGTGGAGACAACGATGAAATTTTATTTTTCATTTTAATCTTCTTGTTACTCTTCAGCGATGTGTTCAACTGCGGTTGCAACAATAACAGCAGAAGCTGTGACGACAATTGTGGCAACGACAGTTCCATTTTGTTCTTCATCATCCTTTTCTTGTTGCTGTTCAACGGCGGCAATTGCGGATGCGGAAACAACAATTGTGGCTGTAACTGATTGTTTGTCAAGGAAAAGAGGTGCATAATCGCCCTCTTTTCCGCATTATATGAAATAGGAGGACTGTGCTATGGCTGATTTGTTTGGAAAAATAGATGAGAAAATCATGAAACGCAAAATTGCAGAAGCACTGAATATGATGAAAAGCGGAAAGCAGAATGAACTGGCAAAAGCGCTGGAGAAAGTGGATAAGAAAGAGGTTATGGAAAAATTAAAAACTGTAGACCAAAAAACCATACAGGATATGAATCTGAATATCCAGGAAATTAAGAAGCAAATTACCCCCGCAGACTATGAAAAAATGAAAAACGCCACGGATGCAGACGGCAGGAAAATCGTGGATCAGATTAAAAAGATTTTGGAGGAATAAGCATGGATGAAGAACTGGAAAGCAAAATTACACAGATAATGGGATTGTTGAAAAATCAATTTGGTAGCGGAAGTGGAGAAGAAAACAGTCAGGAGAGCGGCGAAAGCAACAACCCGGCTATGGATGTCAGCAGTATTTTTGGCAATGGCATGAATGACGACACGCTGCAAATGATAATGAAAATGAAACGGATTATGGACCAGCAGAATCGAAAGGATGACCCTGCTCGGAACTTGCTGCTGGCAATTAAACCGTTTTTGAAAGAAACCAGACAAACAAGAGTAAATCATTGCATCCAGTTTTTAAGCTTATCCCAAGTGGCCCAATACAGCGAGTTGTTTCAGGGGAAATAGCAGAAACTAACAGGAGAGGGGGATAACCAATGGCACCTTATAATCGAAGAATGAATATGCAACGCATGCCGAAGGCAGAGGTGGTACATATCGATCCCCCAAAGCCACCGGAACCGCAACGGCTACCGCAACCTGAACCCAAAACAAAGAAATCGAAGGGAAACGGTTTCCTGCAAAACTTATTTCCGTCCGGGTTTGCAGCGGAGGATTGGCTGCTTCTCGGTTTGATGCTGCTTTTTTTACAATCGGAGGAGGAAGAATATTCCATGATGCTGCCGGCCCTTATATACATTTTTATGGGTTAGTGGTACAATAAGTACAAATATTTTTAGAAGATGATGAGGGACCTTATGTTAATTGCAGATCAATGGCAGGATTATGAATTGTTAGATATGGGGAATGGAGAAAAATTGGAACGCTGGGGGAACTACATCCTGCGTCGTCCGGACCCACAGGTGATTTGGCCTGCTTCTGCGGAAAAGAGCCTTTGGCAGAAAGCAGATGCGGTATATCATAGAAGCCAGAGCGGCGGCGGTAAATGGGAATATAAGAAAGCGTTGCCCGGCAGTTGGAATATCAATTACGGTAAGTTAAAGTTTGTCATTGAACCTACCGGTTTTAAACATACCGGTTTGTTTCCGGAACAGGCAGTAAACTGGGATTGGATGGCCTCTAAAATTGCACAGGCAAAGAAGGACAACCCCTCACGCCCCATAAAAGTATTGAATTTGTTTGCCTATACCGGCGGCGCAACCGTTGCCTGCACAGCAGCCGGGGCAGAAGTGTGTCATGTGGACGCGGCAAAGGGTATGGTTGCCTGGGCGAAAAATAATTTGCAGGCTTCCGGGTTGGACAACCGCCCGGCAAGATTTTTAGTAGATGACTGTCTGAAATTTGTAAAAAGGGAACAGCGTCGGGGCAATGTATACGATGCTGTCATTATGGACCCGCCCTCTTATGGCAGAGGCCCGGGCGGCGAAATCTGGAAAATTGAAGATGCCCTGTTTTCTTTTTTGGAGGAAACAGAAAAAATATTATGTAAAGACCCGTTGTTTGTACTGGTCAACTCTTATACAACCGGTTTTTCTCCGGTGGTCATTGCAAACATGCTGCAATTGACAGTGGGCAAGCGCAGAGAAGGCAAGGTGTCCTCCGGCGAGGTAGGATTGCCGGCAACCCATTCTAAAATGATTTTGCCATGCGGTATTTATGGCAGATGGGAGAGGGCATAATGCTGGATGTTCTCTATGAAGACAATCACATTCTGGTTTGTATCAAACCGGTAGGGGTATTATCTCAGGCAGATGCTACCGGTGATGCGGACATGCTTACATTGATAGCTGACTATTTACGGGAAAAATATCAAAAACCGGGCAATGTCTTTGTTGGCCTGGTTCACCGCCTGGACCGTATGGTAGGCGGTGTCATGGTGTTTGCCAAGACATCCAAAGCAGCTTCTCGATTGTCGGAACAAGTGCGGAATCATACTTTTCGTAAGACCTATCGGGCAGTGGTGGGCGGTGTGCCTTCTGCGCCATCCGGTACTTTCCAAGATTATTTATTGAAAAATGAAAAAACCAATATGGTTTCCGTAGTGCCCAAAGGCACTTCCGGCGCCAAAGAGGCGGTTTTGGATTATCATGTGCTGTCACAGTGTACTGTTGACGCCGTAGGCGCCAGGGGTGGACAGTCATTGTCTTTGGTGGAAGTCAATCTGCGTACAGGTCGCCCCCACCAAATTCGAGTACAGTTTGCCTCCCGTAAGATGCCGCTTTTAGGCGACCATCGTTACGGAAAGCCGATGCAAGGCCTTCCGGCTATCCCTTCTGTGGGCTTGTGGTCCTACAGTGTGGAAATCATGCATCCCACCAAAAAGGAACCTATGGTATTTGAAAAAGAACCGCCAATGGATGTGCTACCATGGAAGTTGCTGAGATAAATTTAACGCATTTTTGTTAAAAACAGTTATCCAAAAACATCATAACCACAAAGCCTATAACCATACAATATGTGGTAAACTTGGAGTTTGCTTCGTTTTCCTGTGCTTCCGGAATGATTTCGTGGCAAATCACAAAAAGCATAGCGCCGGCGGCAAAGGCCATGGCCAGTGGCAATATGGCAGAAGATAGTCCAATGATACCAACCCCCAGTAAGCCCCCAATAGGTTCTGTTAAGCCGGTCAGCAGAGCAATCAAAATCGCTTTCCATTTGGGATAGCCCTCTTTGACCAATGGAAGCGCAACGGCTAGCCCCTCCGGTATGTTTTGTATGGCAATGCCTATGGCAAGCGCAATGCCGGAAGTTAGATTTCCTCCCGCAAAACCAACTCCCACAGCAAGCCCCTCGGGAAAGTTGTGAATGGTAATGGCAGCAATAAAGAGCCAGGTGCTTCGCAAAGAACCGGAACAAGAACCGGTGGTAGGTAAGACTTTATCGCTGATGTCCAGAAAGACAGCGCCCAGCAAAATACCCAATAAAGCAATGGTGGCGCCTTGCAAACCTCCGCCTCCGCTTTCAATGGCAGGCACGACTAAACTGAAGGATGTAGATGCCATCATAATACCGGCTGCCATACCTAAAGCGCCGTCTAGGAATTTACCGGATATTTTTCGGGTGAATAATATGAAAAAAGCACCTATCCCGGTGGAAAGACCGGTAATGACGGATGCCAGAATACCTAAGACAAAAGTATTGTATTGTGAAAAAAACTCTGTCATAATAAACCTCATAAAGATAGTAACCTGTTGTTATACTATGCAGAAAGAAAAGACATGTGAGGTAACAAAAGTTGGAACAGTTTCAATTAATTGCTATGGCAAAGTTTGGCGTGGAATCCATTACTGCCAATGAATTAAAAAAGTTAGGGTATACCGATTTGAAAGTAGAAACCGGAAGAGTTTGCTTTACCGGTGGCTTTGAAGATATTGCCAGAGCCAATTTGTGGCTTCGGACCGCAGATCGCATTTTGGTAAATGTGGGAGAATTTAAAGCGGTTACTTTTGAGGAATTGTTTGAAAAGACAAAGGCATTGCCTTGGGAAGATTGGATTCCCCAAAACGGTGAATTTCCGGTAACAGCGAAGTCTGTCCGTTCTGCATTGTTCAGCCTTTCTGACTGTCAAGCGATTACAAAAAAAGCGATTGTGGAAAGATTAAAACAACACTATCCCGGCGTTAGCTGGTTTGTGGAAGATGGGCCAAAGTACAAGGTGGAAGTGGGTATTTTAAATGATGTGGTAACGCTGACATTAGACACCTCCGGGGTGGGTTTGCACAAACGGGGGTATCGTACCCTGACCGGTGGTGCGCCTATCAAAGAAACCATGGCAGCAGCTCTGGTACAGCTTACCAAGTGGAAGTATGACAGGGTGCTCATTGATCCCTTCTGCGGAACCGGTACTATTCCCATTGAGGCGGCTATGACAGAAATGCACATGGCACCGGGAAGAAACAGAAATTTCATTTGTGAGGACTGGGTGCAGTTTCCAAAAGATATTTTTCCGAGACTGAAAGAAGAAGCGGATGCGTTGGTGCGTACGGATGTAGACAAGCTGAAGATACAGGGGTCAGATATTGACGACCATTCCTTGTCTATGGCTCGTTTCCACGCAAAACAGGCTGGCGTGGACAAACATATTCATTTTCAAAGAATGGATATGCGCCAAATCAGTTCTCATTATAAATATGGTTTTATCATTACCAATCCACCCTACGGCGAACGGTTGGAAGATGAAAAAAATGTAAAATTATTGTATCAGGATATGGGGAAAGTGTTCTCTAAACTGGATACCTGGTCTTTCTATGTGATTACTTCCTTTAAAGAATTTGAACGGTATTTCGGCAAAACCGCCGACAAGAAAAGAAAGCTATATAACGGTATGCTGGAATGTAATTATTATCAGTACTTCGGACCGAAGCCACCAAGACCAAAGTTGTAAATAAGTTGCAAACTTTTTTCAATAAAAGAGGATTTCCGAGAAACATGTCGAAAAACTATTGTAAGTTGTTTTTTGCAAAAAGGCAACAGAAAGGATAGGTTGGCAGGTTTATGGCAGTGTATTATTCGCCGGAAATCATAGAGGAAGTGCTCAGCAGAAACGATATCGTTACTGTGGTGTCGGAGTATGTCAAATTAGAACGGAAAGGTTCTAATTATTGGGGACTTTGCCCGTTTCATGGCGAGAAGACCCCTTCTTTTTCTGTGACACCATCGAAACAGATTTTCTATTGTTTTGGTTGTCATAAGGGAGGAAATGCCATTCATTTTGTATCCAACATTGAAAATATCAGCTACTATGATGCCATCCGCACTTTGGCGGAACGGGTGGGAATGCAACTTCCGGAGGGAAATAATGATGCGGAAGTGCAAAAAGCCATGCGAAAGAAGAAAATTATTGAAGCCAATACGGATGCCGCTAGATTTTTCAGAGAGAACCTATTCAAAACACCTGTAGCCATGAACTATTTTACCAATCGTGGCCTGACGGAACAAACCATTAAAAAATTCGGGCTTGGTTATGCTTTGCCGGATTGGGATGCCATGTATCGACATTTGAAAGAAAAAGGGTATGCAGATGATGTGTTGTTGGAAAGCGGTTTGTGCATTAAAACCCAGAAGGGAACGCTGATTGATAAATTTCGTGACAGAGTCATGTTTCCTGTGTTTGATGTTATGGGAAAGGTGATTGCGTTTACCGGCCGTTTGTTGTCCAAAGAGGCAAAGGAGCAAAAATATGTGAATACGCCGGAAACCATTGCATATCACAAGGGCAGACAGTTATATGCTATGAATTTTGCCAAGAAGTTACAAGGGAAGCAGATCATTTTGGTGGAAGGCAATATGGATGTGATTTCTCTTCATCAGGCTGGTATTACCAATGTAGTGGCTTCCATGGGAACCGCTTTGACGGACAATCAGTGCAGACTTTTAAAAAAGCATTGCGAAGAAGTGGTGGTGTCCTACGATGCAGACGGTGCCGGACAGAAAGCGACCATGCGGGGTTTGGATATTTTAAGCAAAGTAGGTTGTCGGGTAAAGGTGATTTCTGTGCCGGACGGCAAAGACCCGGATGATTATGTGCGGATGAACGGTCCGGATCAATTTATGGCCTTGGTGCGAAATGCCATGTCTTTGGTGGAATACAAAGCGTTTTATTATACGAAGCAACTGGATGTGGGAACACTGGAAGGCAAAGTGATGTTTTTGGACAAGCTCTCTCAGGTTTTGGCGGAAGTGGATAATATGGTAGAACGGGAAATGTATTTAAAGCGGTTCGCCAAACAATATGAAGTGTCTGAAGAAGCTTTGGCACACGAGGTGGCAAAGAAGACGAAGCAGGATAACGGACAGCAAACCAGAGCCAATTACATCCAGATGCAGGCGGCAAAGCAAGAGCAGGATTTGGCACTTTCGGCAGAAATGGAAAAGATTCGGGAGTTAGAGCGGACATTGTTGGCGCTGATTTGTGTGGACAACCATTTATACGCACGGGTTCGGCAGAAGTTATCGCCGGAATGGTTCGCAGTAGAGGAGACGAAACTGTTGGCAGGGAAGATTTTTCCTATGCTGGAAGAGGGGACGGAAGTACAAACGGAAATGCTGTTGGAGTTTGTGCCGGAAGAGGTTCGCAGTACCTATGCAAAGATTTTGATGGAAAGATGTGTGTTTGAAGATAACGGAAAAGCAGCCGGCGATATTGCTGCCAAACGGGATGAATTGAAAAACGGGCTTCGGCGAAAGGAATTGATTCAGCTTCTTTCCAATCCGGAATTGACAGCAGAGGAAAAGCAAAAGCTAAATGCAGAATTAAAAGAGATATTAAAGAAAAAATAAATAGATAAACAGTTTGAAAAGAAAGGTAGTGTTTGCGTGATGGCGGAAGAAACAAAGAAAGAAACAAAGAAGACAACAAAGAAGACAACAAAGAAGACAACAGCAGTGAAACCAGTAGAAGAGGAAGTAGCAATCATAGAGACAGCAGAAAGTACGCCTGTGCAGGAAGAAACAGCGAAGGAAGAGGCAAAGCCTAAGAAGAAGACAGCCTCTACCAAAAAGAAAAGCACAAAGGCAAAGGCAGAACCGGAGGAACCGGTTGTAGAAGAAAAGCTTGCGGAAGAAGAATTGGATAGTGAGGCGGCAGAAGAAGCAAAGAAGAATGTCGTAGAGGAGTTAATCAAAAGAGGAAAGGAACAGGGAAAACTGACCTTTGAAGAGATTAACAGTGCTTTTGAAAATGAAACCGTAGAATCAGAAGATATTGAAAAGGTATACGAAGAAGCAGAACGCCTTGGTATTGATATTGTAGGAAGTCTGATGGAAGAGGAAGAGATTCCTGTGGAAGATTTGGCTGACCTGGAAAATATTGAAGACCTGGAAGATATTGATTTGGCGGAAGTGGAAGCGGATGTTCCTACCGAAGAAGAAATGGATTTATCCTATCTGGAAGGGGTAGGGATTGATGATCCTGTAAAGATGTATTTAAAAGATATCGGTAAAGTGCCCCTGCTTTCTGCTGCAGAAGAAATCGAACTGGCAAAGAGAATTGAAAATGGTGATGCGGAAGCGAAGCGCATTCTGAACGAAGCAAACCTGCGTTTGGTAGTCAGCATTGCAAAGCGTTATGTGGGAAGAGGTATGCTGTTCCTGGATTTGATTCAGGAAGGAAACTTGGGACTTCTGAAAGCTGTTGAAAAGTTCGATTACAGAAAGGGCTATAAGTTCAGTACCTATGCAACCTGGTGGATTCGTCAGGCCATTACCAGAGCCATTGCGGATCAGGCCAGAACCATTCGTATCCCTGTGCATATGGTAGAAACCATTAATAAGTTAATTCGTGTTTCCAGACAATTGTTGCAGGAATTGGGAAAAGAACCTACACCGGAACAAATTGCAAAGGAAATGGGCTTGTCTGTGGACAAGGTACGTGAAATTATGAAGATTTCACAAGAACCGGTGTCTTTGGAAACCCCTATCGGGGAAGAAGAAGACAGCCATTTGGGCGATTTTATTCCGGATGACGATGCACCGGCACCCTCTGACAGAGCAGCTTCTACTTTGCTGAGAGAACAATTGTTTGAAATTTTACAAACCTTGACGCCAAGAGAACAGAAAGTGTTAAAGCTGCGTTTTGGCTTGGAAGACGGACGCACCAGAACCTTGGAGGAGGTAGGAAAAGAATTCAATGTGACCAGAGAAAGAATTCGTCAGATTGAGGCGAAGGCATTGCGAAAATTGCGTCATCCCAGCAGAAGTCGTAAATTACGTGACTATATTGATACCTAAGTGGGCGTTGAGTATTAAAGGAGAAACAACATGAATGGGCAGTCTAGTGATACGATACAAACTCGCACATTGTTAGATATTATAAAAGTTATTGATACGATTTGTGAGGAGCATCAGCTGCCGTATTTTGCATAAGCGGATTTATTGATTGGTTGCGTACATTATCAAAATTTTATACCGAACGTCAATCCAAAAAACATAGAAGTGGGGCTGATGAGAAGTGAGTATGAACAATTAATTCCCATTTTGCGTAAGAATGCAGAACATTATGGTCTGATCTGGAAGGAGTTTTATGACGATTCCACCGTAAAATGTCCCATGGTACAATTGGGGAAGCAGGTAAGCTATGAAAAGGAAGGGGCGCAGATAACGGATATTTTCTGGGTTAACATAGGCGTTTTTGATGTGGCGTCCAGAGAATTTGATTTTCGGGATGCTTATTATGACCGTATGGATAGAGCCAATGCGACCTATGACCGGATTGTGGTTGGGCATGGTTATAATACTGCCGGGCAGAAAACTTTGGCTTTGTTCTTGAAAAAGTTGCTATATGGATGGCGTAATCCGGATAAGGCTTTTGAAAAATTAAATCAAAAGGCGGCTAAATATCAAAATGAAGAAAATATGACGGCTGTGAGAAAAGTGATTCCCTCTAGAGGAAAACAAACTTTTCTGGACCAGTTGTTCCCGTTGCAAAGACTCCCTTTTTGCGATATGATGCTGCCTTGTCCAAAGGATTATTCTCCCTGGACGGTACTGCCGGATGAAAATCTTATGAATCAGATTCAAACGATACAAAAAGTGGATTTGGTTTTACTGAAAGAGTTTGACAGAGTTTGTCGATTGTTGGATATTGGATATTTTATCTGTGGCGGTACCATGTTGGGCTATGCCAGACATGGTGGTTTTATTCCGTGGGATGATGATATTGATGTGGGGATGTTGCGGGAAGATTATGACAGATTTTTGGAAGAAGGCGGCAAATATCTGGATGAACGGTTTTTCCTGCAAACCAGACAATCGGACCCCAAAATTCCGTATTTGTTTTCTAAAATTCGTATGCATCATACCGAATATATTACCACTTATAATGACAGGAGAGACTTTCACAAAGGAATTTGCTTGGATTTGTTTCCTTTTGATGCCATACCGGAGGAACATGATGCGCAGATTCGATTTTATAATAAAGTAAATAAGCTCTCCAGTTTGCATAACCGTTTTTGTAATCGTTCTATTCCGGAACCAATCTGCCATGAAGAGCCGAAATGCTTTGAAGATTGGTATTATCGGAAGAAAGGGAAGTTGCGACGATTCCTATATAAGCTGATGCCTTTAAAATTTACCCAGTGGCTATATATACGGAAGGCAACGCAATATAACAAAAAGGCAAAAGAATTAGGTCTTTCTTATGTGGCCAGCTTTGTGCCCAGCTACACCTTTATTAAACGGGAAGACTTGCTTCCCTATCGGGATGTTTCTTTTGAAGGCTTGACTGTTAAGGTGCCAAATAAACCGGAAGTATTTTTGACTATGCAGTATGGAGACTATATGCAGATGCCGCCGTTACACAAACGTGTAGGGCATGATTTGATTCGGTGGTCTGCTAACGTGGATTTAGAGGAGGAAAGTTAAATGAATATCTTATTGTTAATGATGGGTGGTAGTGGGACCCGGTTTGGTGCAGATATTCCCAAACAGTATATTTTAGTAAAGGATGTGCCGATTTTTGCCTATATATTGGCGAAATACAGTAAAATGCCTGAAATTGACAAAATTGTCATTGTTTCTCACAAGGATTGGATTCCTTATGTGGCAGAATGGGCAGAAAAGATGGGAACACAGAATAAAGTACATGCAATTGTGCCGGGCGGCGCAACCAGATCGGAATCTGTATATAACGGCTTGACTGCGGCAAGTGACATTGCCGCTATGCAGGATGTTGTGCTCATTCATGATGCGACCCATCCTTATGTGGATGTAGAGGGAACAAAGGGTGTTATCGAAGGCGTAAAAAAATACGGCGGTGCCACTTTAGGACAGTGCCAATATGATACCGTATATCAAATGGATGCCAACCGCATTTTAAAACAGGTGGTGCCGCGAGCAGAAATTGTGTCCGGCGCTTCTCCGGAAGCATTTACTTTTGGAAAAATTTATGATATTTACACCCAATCTTCTAAAGAAGAATTGGAGGCCATGACTTCTGCCGGCGCTATGGCGTTGGCCCATGGTATTACCATGGAAGTCATTCCTGCTAATGTGATTAATTTAAAGATAACATATCCCGGGGATATGCAGCTATTCCAACTGTTGGCGGAAAGCTATTTTTTTCCCGATGAATTAAAGAATGGGAGGAATGAATAAGTATGCAAAATCCATTAAGAGATATGGTGGCAAAGAGAAAGATTGGAATTCATTGCGGTATTCCTTCTTTTTGCAGTGCGAATAAAATTGTCATTGAATCGATTTTGTAGCGGGCACAACGATTTGAGTA
>CAYMRI010000030.1:0-15778 GCA_964392835.1 uncultured Eubacteriales bacterium | reverse complement strand
TACTCTGTCAGAAATGTCTTTGTGATAAGCCGAAAATGTTTCGGTGGAAAAATTTGTACTATACATTTCATTATAGTCCGCAATAATTCGTTCCAAAGAATCTCTGCTATGCTCTTCTTTTCCTTCAAAATCTTCATTTTGCCCATAGGAGAAAATACCACTAATATTTAAATCATGCTTGATTTTCTTAAATATATCATAATACTTTATAAGTTGTGAGATTGAGGATACAGCAAAAATCGCAGTATACTGTTTATTTCTTGTTTTTGCCTTGTGATTTTGTATGATATGGTTTGCAATCAAAGCCATACGCTCATCTGCCATATACAATTCGCCCACATCGATAGCATTTGTCATAGTAGGATCATCAAAATCAAAATCCCCCTCCATCGTTTTGATATATTCAACATGGAACCCAAGAACGTTATTATCAAAAATCGCATCTTTAATTAGATAGTTATGTAAACATTCACCAAAGAGTTTTTCTGTTGTTTGCGTAATTTTGCCGTCCACTTTGCCATTCACTTCAAAGCGCGGGGTCCCTGTAAAGCCAAAAAACTGTGCCTTAGGGAAATAGCGAACGATATTTCTATGCATATCTCCAAATTGACTCCGATGGCATTCATCGACAATAAATACTACTTTTTCATCCTTGTAGGATTCTAATATTTTTGCATAACGAGCATTTTTAACTGCATTAGCCATCTTTTGAATGGTAGTAATAATGAGTTGACAATTTTTATCTTGTATTTGTTTTACAAGTGTATCCGTGCGTTCCGTTGCATCTACAGAACCTGCTTCAAACTTATTGAATTCTTCCGTGGTTTGGGAATCCAAATCTTTTCGATCAACAAGGAAGATTACCTTTTTAATATTGGGGTTTGTCGCAAGAATTTGTGCCGTTTTAAAAGAAGTCAGTGTTTTTCCCGCACCCGTGGTATGCCAAATAAATGCGTTTTTATTAGTTAATGTTGCTTGGCGTACCAATTTTTCTACTGCATAAACTTGATAAGGGCGCATTACCATTAAAATCTTTTCCGTATCATTAATAATTGTATATTTGGTAAGCATCTTTATAATATGGTCTCTCGCCAAAAATGCAATGGAAAATTCCTTCAAATTAGTAATACGAATATTATGCTCATCTGTCCAGAAAAAAGCCAAACTATACATCAACTCTCTATCCGAATTAGCAAAATACTTTGTATCCACGCCATTCGAAACAACAAACAGTTGAATAAAGTGATATAAACCAGTAAAAGAATGCTTTTTATATCTTCCCATTACTTGATTCACCGCATCACGAATATCTACACCTCTTCTTTTTAATTCTATTTGAATTAAAGGAAGACCATTTATAAGTAATGTAACATCATATCGATTTGTATATTTTCCAACCACTGTAGTTTGATGTGTTACCTGAAAAATATTTTTAGTGTGGTCGTTATCAAAAAAGGAAAGATACACTTTTGTTCCGTCTTCTCTTTCAAGTACAAATTTATCTCTTAGGATTTTTGCACTTTGAAAAACGGATTTCCCAAACATATGATTCAAAATACGTTCCCATTCCTTTTCGGTTAATGGTGCAGTTAATTTTGCACAATTGAATTTTTCAAATTGCACCTTAAAATTATCCAGCAATGCATCCGTATTGGGAATACTGACAGTTTCATATTTTTGATTTTTAAGTTGCTCAATCAGTTGTAATTCTAATTCTGCTTCACTTTGGTATGCCATAAAATGCTCTCCTATATATTAATTTTACAGACCATAATAATACTCTTTTATCTTCCTCGCCATCATCTTGCGGCGTTGTTCCAGGAAGTTTTCATAATCTACATGGGTCATGTTGCACACTTCAAATGGAATACAGTTGGTTTCCAAATTTGCTTTGAATGCATCGATATCAGTAATGGATCCACAAGTTATTTTTCCTGTCGCACACTGCTGCAAAGCCTCAGAAAAATATTCACAAGGTGCTTTTTTACCAATCGACTTATTGACCTGCGGGTCAAGATAAACATAGTTTGCATCCTGATTGTATAGGTTTTTATCAAAGCCATTTGCCTTCAAATATTCTTTCGGGAAAATGTGATGCACATCGCCCGCAATCTCAATTAAATCCTTGACAGTAATATTGTTAGAAAGCAAAGACATATCATTTCCTGCTACTTGGGCAGCCAGGTATACAAGATAGGTAGGATTGATAGGCGAAGTATATGCTAAATCCTGTACAATTTTTATATCCCAGAAATTATCAGAAAGCGTTGCCGCTTCAATACTCTCTAATGTTTTTACAACACCAACTTCATTAATTTGGCGAATATCTTTATAAAAAGCTGTTTCCGGTGAGCCACCGCTATAACGTCCAGTTAAAACAGACAATACATACCATTTTTGAACAATGCGTTTTACTTCACTGACAGAAACACTTTTATCATTAGAAAGCCGTAGGTAAAGAGAGTAAGCAAAATCAAGGGCCATGCGAGAGTTGACCATCTTGCTTGACACAAATCCCGCCCCACGAATAGCAAGCATGAATTGCGTAAAATTGTTTTTATTCATCACATTCAGCACACCTTGCTTGAGTTTGGCATAAGTATCTTCCGTAATTTCAATTTTGTATTCTCTAGTGTCAAAATCTCTACCGGAAAGCAAACTTACAAGGTCTGCCAGCTTTGCTCTTGGGTACATGTGCATAAAAGCCACACGAAGAATATCATCACATTCCGGGTCATAAACGGTTTCTTTGTCTTCTTTCAGCCACGCAATTTTTGACATATATTCAGAGTTGGCAAATTCCAAATCGTTTTCCTTAATATAGTCATAAAATGAAGGTTCTACACAAAGATGCGCAAAATAGTCAATGGCTTTGCGCATTATATTTCCGCCATAATTTTCATCGGCAGCAATTTTTGACATGACGAAGTCACCTTGACTCAATGCTGTTCCCTTGGAGTTAATGCGAATAAAAATATCCGTAACAATATCAATTTCCAAATTTTCCGAAAGTTCAATAACCCCGATGAGTCTATTGCCAATAGCGGTCAAGTTGCTGATAATTTCACCGAGAGTTTCCGGGTCCATTTCCGGATTATCAGCACAGTATTTGGTAATGAAGGAAAATTGTTTAAATCCATTTTTAAATATTTCCGAAATATCAGGAATCCATTTCTTCCCTTTTAAATGACTTTGATCTTGCACCGCAAAAATTTCAGCATCCTTATCATTTGACAGAGCCTCAAAAGGATTAAAGGCAATTTTAATTCTTTCCTTTTTATACTCACTATTAACAACCGGTATACCGGCAATCGCTGTCATAAGCGCAGTTACCCTTTGTTGCCCATCAATTAATATTTTTTTGCCGGAAGAAGTTGTACCATCTTTCAGTTTTACATTAGGATTCTTCCAGATAATCAAATATCCTGTCGGGTATCCTTTATATAAAGAATCTAGAAGGTCTCGAACCTGGCGTTTCTTCCATACAAACGGCCGTTGAATTTCTGGAATTGCAATATCTCCGGATTCTATCAATCCAAGAATGGCACTTACACTAAGGGAATTTGGATTATATTTTTCGACTAACATTGCTATGCTCCTTGCTATGAACGGAATTTGTTCTATTGGTATAACAAATTATTGGTATGAACTATACTTTTTTTAGTATAGCATCATAGCAGGGATTCTACAATAAAATTTTACTATTTTTTGTAGAATATCCTTTCTGGTAATCCTATCTCCTCACTATCCACTTCCGTGCCAAACCCAACAAAAAAACACCACCCAAGCTATTCGGCTTAAGGTGATGTTCTTCACTCATATTTTTCAACAGCCCCTACTCTTCTCTTCCTTCTATATCCCAAAGCATGGCGCCTTTATACCTAAAATATCTTGGGCCGGCAACGCCGGATGTTTTTCCTAAAACCATTTTTGCAACGCTGGTTAAGTACATGACTTCACCATTGTATTCCACCCGGCGGTCGTCCACAACGGTGCACTGGATGCTGGGGTCATTGTGGAACTCCAGGACTGCGCCCACAGGAATTTGCAACTCAGAAAAACTAAGATTGGCTGACCGATTTTTCACTTCTTGCGCCGTGGCCTCTGCGCGTTTTTCCTCCTCATTGGGAGCAATCAGCTTCAACTTGTCCGTGCGGTTGTGAATCTCCGCAATGGCCTCCAGGATGGAATAGGCACCCTCCGCTGACATGGCGTAAAACTCCCGCACACGCTTCTGGCCATTAAAATTATCAATGACGCCATGGTTAGTGGGCATGAGGTGGGCTCCTTTCTAGGGGGAGAACATTATTTTAATTATCCCGTTGCTTCTTCTTGAGAATGTCTTTCAATAAATTCTTTTCCTTTTTCTATTGTTTTCTTACGCTCCCTTTCCTGTTCTTCTTGAATTTCTTTTTCTACTTTCTCAATAACAGCTTTAACATTAAAAATGTTTTTGCCACAAGGAATATGTATTTGGTCAAAAATAGCCTCCATGTTATCTATACCCCATTCAGATAGCAGTCGTACCTTTTCAGCATCTTCCTTATCCATTTTTTCACTCCGTGTTCTATACTCCGTTGCAGAAGAAAGGCTGTATTGATAAATAAACAAATGATGATTTTCATCCATTTCCACCCAATCAATCAGTGCATTGCGCCAAGATAAATCTGATTTACCCAAAGACATCCCATACGTACATATCGTATCAGCCTTAACAATTAAGTCTTCTGCCTGTTGCACCCTTTTACGATCATACTTTTCATTAAAAATGGGTTTAATAAATCCTCTTTTCCCTCTTTCTGACAAGATATATTTTGCCTTTATTTGTTCGATATTATCTACTCCAAACACTGGATCATCTTGTAATACACCATGAATATGAATTACTTTTTTGCGAGTCAAATTGGCCCATGATGTATATCCCGCAAGAAGTATATCAAATACATCTGTGTAATTAAAAGAAATAAATCCGATATTGGCTATTCGGTTCGCGTCTCTTTCTTCTATTACGTCATTCACATTATGAGATATTCCAACATAAAAGGACGAAAGAGAATTTTTAATTTCATTCATCACTGCATTAGAAATTCGTTTATTGCTTAATCTTTTCTTAAAAGCATTTTGTTCTTCCAATAAATGCTTTTCCATATATTGTGCAAAATCTCTTACACATTCGAGCAGTTCTTCTTCACTCTCTAAACTTTCGGCATATTGTGCCATTGCCATTTCAAAATCACCCCAATTTGTAAGATTGGAATCGATTGTATTTTTAAATTTTTCCAATATATCGTTTGTTGATGTTTCTTTAACATAACCTTTGTAGACATCAGTGTATCGTGTTTTCATTCCACAATTAACATCAAATCCGTTTCCAATTAAAAATAATGTGCTCATAGTTCATCTCCTTTTTGTTCATTGGCAACTATTTTTCTTATTATACCATAAAATAGTTTTGTTTTAATACTTTTTTGTTGCATCACATTGGTTTTTATAAAAAAAACATCACTTTGAGCAATTTACAAAACGCTTATAATAAATTGACTTTGTCAAAGAAGGCATAAAGAATTTACCTCCTTTATGTCTCCTCTTTCCTTATCTTCGACTTAATCTCCTCTACCAACAAATGTACCGTTGTACAGGGGCACATTTCAGACGGTTTGTTCTTGCCGTTTCTTCTGTGCTCCTCATATTTTTGCCGTGCAAGATGAATTGCAGTTTTTTCATCCCCAAAGCGAATTAACTTTTTGTAGAGGTCTGGGTCAGCTTTTGCATATTTTTGCTTTACGGCCATTTGATATGCTCTGCTAAAACCGGCACAGCATTCTACAGAGGTTTGATATGTAGGCATTGTACCGAAGTATGCATGAAACCACACTTCGATGCATGGATTTGACCAACCGACTTGAATGCCGTTTGCTTTTGCCTGACAAATAATTTCATCAAAATTTTCAATCTGTTTCTTTTGTATCTGTGACTATAAAATAATAACCTAGCGTAGGAATTCTGGTACGTGCAAATTGATCTCTGGTCTTTCTGGTTCCATTTCGCTTGGTTTGCGCCATCAGCCGTCCTCCTTAAACATATCAAAATATTTCAAATAAGGAATTGCTCCGTATTTACCCAACAAATAATTTTTCTCATAATTTTCATCCTTGCGGATTTTGACACCATCCTCATCAACGAAGTCTGCCAAAGAGTATAATTGCGAAACCCCATCCAATGTTTTTTCCGTAAACCAAATTTCATCTCGGCGCAAAATGTTTCCATTCAATTGCCAAGAATCGTGGGAGGTAAAAATAAGCTGGGCATGCTTGGTGTTAATTTCCGGATTCAAAAATGTGATAATAAATGTCCTCACCAACAAAGGATGTAGTCGCGCATTTAATTCATCAATGAAAAATACGCCACCTGTGGAAAGTACATCTTGCAACAGCGGATATAGTGCAAACATTTTCAAAGTGCCTGCAGATTCCTGTTGCAACGGAATAGATGTTGTTTGTTCAGAACCAATCATCTTATGAATCGCATCTATTTTTAGGCGTTTTGACTCTTCATCATGCCCACCTTCCAAAATTTCTACATGAAAATCAACAATAGAAGGGTCAAAGGAGGAAAAATATTCCACAACCTTTTGTTGCACTTTTTTATCTTCCGCAAAGCCATCCGGTACTAATTGTGAAAGAAAATAATTTTCAATGGGCCGTCCAAAGTCTGCAAAGTCGTTATTCATAAACCAATCTCGAATGAATTTTAACTTTGCAACTTTAAGCTTAGCACCTAAGGACACCACCAAAGTCTCCTTCTCCAAAGCAATTTTTAAATTTTCTCGGCTTTTCGCCGGTAGCCCGGAAAAATCATATTCTTCCCCGTTGCGATAAAAAATCCTTTTATATTTTTCCCGAGAAGATTTGGATTTGCAATTCAGCCATTCTTCACAAACCCCGATACTATTTACCGTAAAGCCATAGTTATATGTCTTTGCACCATTTTCTTCCGTATCAATAAAGTAAACCTCAAAAGAAGATTCAGCGGTTTTGCTGTTAGCATCAAACAAAAACGGCGTGGGGTTCTTCTTTTTATGAGAGGCTTCTTCTCCGCCATAGTTTAAAGAATCTATCACATAGGATGTCATATACCGAAAAGCTTCCTGCACATTGGATTTGCCACTTGCATTTGCACCAAAAATAGCAGCAACAGGCAATATTTTTTCATTGCCTATAGAAACAACATGATTGTTATATTCTGAAATTTTGGTGGCAGTTAGGTCTAATGTGGTATCGTCTCGAAAAGATTTATAGTTTTTAAAATTAAATTGAAGCAACATGATGCATTCACTCCTTTTTTCTCTCTGATACCTATTATACGCATATTTTTAAAAAAGTAAACACCTAGTTGAGATTTTTTCTCAATTAGGTGTTGTTTTTTTTGAGATATTTTAAAAGAGTGCCTATTCCCTATCCCCTTTTATCAACCTTCTCACCGCTTCCACGGTCACTTTAATCGCACTTTCCGTGTCGTGCACGATTGGATTCTCCAGGCCGGCGGCGTTGCGTTCCTGATTGCCCACCACTAGGAAGGTGGAGCCGCAGCGAACACGCAGATGGCTGGCAACGATGAACAGGGCGGCGGATTCCATTTCAGAAGCCTTGCAACCCATGCGCTTCCAAGCCTCCCATTTTTGCAACAACTCGTAGCTGACGGGCATCCGTTCCGGTTCGTGCTGGCCGTAAAAGGCGTCCTTGCACTGCACCACACCCGCATGATAGGAAAAACCTAAGTTTTTGCAGGCGGCCACCAACGCATTGGTCACGGAAAAATCCGCCACGGCCGGGTATTCAATGGGGGCGTACTCTTTGCTGGTGCCTTCCATACGCACGGCGCCGGTTGCCACCACGATGTCGCCACCTTTCACATCCAAATCAATGCCGCCACAGGTGCCCACACGGATAAAGGTGTCCGCCCCGCAGCGCACCAGTTCTTCCATGGCGATGGAGGCAGAAGGACCGCCGATACCGGTAGAGGTAACACTGACTTTTTCCCCGTCCAAGTAGCCGGTGTAGGTCACGAACTCTCTGCTGTCAGCAACCAGGCGGGCGTCGTCAAAGTGGGCTGCGATTTTTGCACAGCGCTTGGGGTCTCCGGGTAAAATCACGTAGCGGCCTACGTCGCCGGGTCTGATTTGTAAGTGATATTGTAATTGGGGGTCGTTTGTGTAGTTTTGCATAGGAGGCCTCCTTTGGGAAATATAAGCTGAATCAACTACCAGTCAAGTAAATAAATATGCAGAAACCCTTTTATAAAAGGCATTTGTTTACACTGTTCTGCTTTCAGTCAACTACCAGTCAAGTAAAATTTATGCCCAAAAAGGAAGATATTTACGGTTTTTATCCGCGGTTGAATCTGGAGATAGTTTAATCAAGCCCATAGCACATGTTTCATTCAGCAAGCGCGAAATCATCGAGCTGTTTTTACTATCTATCTTGAACCGTTCTCTCAAAGAGGCATTCGTCATAACATCTCTATTTACACGCTTTAAACATGCATGAAGGTAGCAGGCCCGATATCTGTCATCCTTACTCATTTTAGCAAATTCCTTATGTGCATATAAAATCACTTTTGTATGATCATTATAAATTTCAATTTCCGGTGCAGGTAATTGATATAATTCAGTTTGAAAAACAACCTTGTCATATCCGCTGCCACGTTCTTCACATACACCTATTCGCCTCATAAATGATGCTAATTTTTCGTTTCTGGATATTGGTGGATGATCAATAAATCTAGACTTGTCAATAAGCGGAATTCCCGGATTTGTTATTTCGAGACGATCTGTAAAAATTTCAATCAAAGGGCTTGTTCCTTGCATAAAAAGATTCTGATGAATTAAAGCATTTGCAACCAATTCACGAACAGCAATATCGGGATACATAGGAACAACCTTTCTCAAAGCTTTTTCCAACACTTCATTATTGGGCAAAAGATTGCCAATATATTCAATCAACCCTTCAAATCCATTTGCATAACCCTTATTTCCAATCTGTTCTTTACTTGCCGCACTCATTCGATCAAGACCTTCGTACTTGATAACTCTAACCGCTTTTCTGGCCAAGGCCGGAAAATCAGCCATTCTTTTAGCAAAAAGAATAGCACCCAAATTCGTAATGTTATAATTTCCTGTTTCACATTTTGAAATCATGCCATCATTCAACAGATTTTCCAAAATTCCTTCCTTATCACTCGGTAAATCCAGTGAAAGCATTTCAAAATAAGATGCGAAATCAAGTTCTCTTAAAACAAAATCTCCCGATATATTTTCCATTGCAATCATGTTTTCAAAAGGTGTTCTGGAAAAAATTGCCCATAGTTCTCTTTCTGTATCCGGAAAATCTTTTAACTTTTTCTTATTGGAATCAATCCGTATATAATCCTCAGATTTAAATTTAACCGGAGTTGAAAAAGCACGACCAATTTCAAGAAGAACCACGTTATTTCCATCTATCACTGTTTTGTGAAAATAAAATTGAACTTGGGGATTCAGTTGTGTTGCTATCCATAATTCTAATCCTTGATTTCCAACTTTGGCAAGTTGAGGATCAAATGTAGTACCAATTATGTCATGAGTCGCATCATCTATGCCCCAAATCATAAATGCACGTTCTTGATTGTATAGTGCCGCTGTATTAGACAAAGCACTGATGTATTCTCCGATTTCTTGTGGATTACAATTGTTATGTTTAAATTCATACCATGGAAGTTCATAAGTATGTTTTCGAGCCTCCTGTATAATGGAGTCAATCATGTTAATGTCATATGGCATACTACCACCTCCTTAACAAGTACAGTATATGCAATTACCCAATATTAATCAAGCATTTTTTAAAATACAATCAAGTAAAAAACCCTTTATTTATACCACTTTTTTACAAAATTCGTCGTTTTTCGTTCTTTTTATCACCAATACAATCAAGTAACTTTGGGAACCATTAGCAACGAAAGCTTGTAAGTCCTGCTTCACTTGCTCACCAATCACCATTTTTATCCTCCCAAACTGTTTCCAGTAACGCTGTAATGGCTTCCGCAATACGCTCATCGGTGTTGTCTTTGAAAGACACCACAAGGGAAAGCGGATCAACGGTGCCATTTTTTCCTAAAATATGCGGTGCATATTTCCAAAGCGAGAACCACCGGCAATGGTTCCAGCTTCTGAATACAGGCAATTTGTTTTTTCACAGAACCAATCTGCTCCAATTCTGTCTTGGTATATAGAAAAATTGCTTTCACACCTTGCAATTCGGCCTGCTTTATTTCATAACGCTCCAAAAGATAGTATGGCAACTCTGCTTCATACTTCCATGGTTGATATTGCATTGTAATACCCAGTATTTTTTCTATATACTCCATTTTGTCGTCCTTTTAACATTATTTGTTTCATTTCAACTTTTTAAATGTTAAAAGTCAATTTTTATGTTATTTTTTCTTTCGCTTCAGCTTCTCATTTGCCCAGTGGATATAAGCAGGAGAAATACTAAACAGTACCGGATTATCCGCAACTTCCGTAAGCAGTTCTTCTATGGTAAACGGCTGATATCCATAGGGAGACAGGTGCTGTACATAGCGGTCCAATTCTTCATTTTCCAGACCTTTGAAAAATTTCTTTGTGTCCTTGTTTACCGCCGCAACTTTTTTCAAATATGTTTCTGCCTTTTCCTCATTACCCAATTTGAAATACAAAATGGATAATGGCAGCAAGAGTTGAGTTTCCTCTGATTCTTCAAATTTTTTATGAAGAAATAACGCCTTTGTTTCTTCTTCCATAAGCGCGTATAAGTGCATCAAAATATATCTGACACCTAAATTGTCATTTTCACATAATCGCAAAAGATCTTCGCATTCTGCAATTGCCTTTCGAAACATACCTGCTTCCTGTAACGCTTTTAGATAAGACATACGAAGGCGCATATAAGGGCGTGTTTCGATAATTCCCCAGTAACAACCGATACTGTCTTCACCCGTAAGCCCTTCCTTTTCCATCACCTTGGCACCATGGGCAACGGCTTTTTCTAATTTCTGCACATATTCTAACGGGTCTTCCACTGTAATATCCAAAATCATTCGTTCCGCATCTAAGTTATCCGGATCCAGTTGCAATGCCTTTTTTGCATATCGAAGGGAACTGGCTGTATCCAGTGCGTCTTCTGCCAGTTCCAGGTAATCGTCCGAAGTGGTCGCTGTCAGTTCTGTGACTCTGCCAAAGAAATTGCCACCATATTCGCCTACAACCTTATTAATCAAGGCATCTCTCTCTGCACCGCTTAGACTATCGATACCACTCTTTTTTAATTTTTCAACAATTTCCTGTAATTCCTTTTCTGTTAAGTTTGGCATATTGGGTTCTCCTTTTTGTGTTTTTCTATTTGATTCATCTGTAATTATGACATTTATATATTACCACACATTCTATCTTTTACCAACGCTTTTGTCTCGTATTCCGAAAACTATTTTTGTACTAGATGAAAGGTTCCATTAAAAATGAGCGCTATCAATATCCAGGGTTTTTATTATACATTTTATAAGAAATTTATGTTTGAATAATTATAGCACGCTACCGAGCGGGAAAGTAGCGATTGCTACTACTTTTTTTAAAAAAACAGGCCAAAAGCAGTAGCATTTACGCATTTTTCACCAAAAACAGGCCAAAAGTAGTAGCGCGCCCCGCCCGTTTTTGCTAAAATCAACATAGAAAAAAGGTGAAAGGAGCCTTGCCATGAAACGATTGTTAGCCACACTCATTACTATATGCCTTATTTGCGGAATGTTTGCCTCCTGCGGCCTGTTTGACAGCGAAAACGGCGGCACCGGCATAAGCGGCAGTCCCGTGCAGCTTTCTGAGGTTATGGCTTCCAATAATGGCAGCTTGGCAGACGAAAACGGGGACTACCCCGACTGGATTGAGCTTTACAACGCCTCCGACAGCGACTTCAACCTGGAAGGCTACAGCCTGACAGACAAAGTGGAAAAAAGAGACAAGTTTATTTTTCCATCCTTCACCATAAAGGCCGGCGAATATCTGGTCATCTATGCCGATGGGAAAAACACCGTTGACACCGCCAACCGCATCATCCACCTGCCCTACAGTATTAACGCTACCGCAGAGGATGTGCTGCTGTACAACAGCATGGGCGAGTTGCTGGGGCAGATTGCTATTACCAACGCCCAAACCAACGTGTCTTACGGCATGGAAGGACAATTCAAATCTCCCACCCCGGGTGCGGCCAACAGCGAAATTGTGACAGCAGAGGACAACAGCGAGGGCAACACAAACAATACCCAGCAATCCGACCTTCCTATCTATATTAACGAATATGCAACCAAAGATTCCATTACCTATGCGAACGATACCGGGGAATTCCGGGCGTGGGTGGAACTATACAACTATGGCACAGAAGTCATTGACCTGACCGGCTACAGCCTGTCCGACGATATGGAAGAGCCGGACAAGTGGATTTTTCCGGGAGGAACAATTCCGGCCGGCGGGTATCTCGTTATTTTCCTGTCCGGCATGGAACGGGAATACAATGAAGGAGAGCCCATACACGCAACTTTCTCGTTATCTGGGAAAGAAGAAGCCTTGTCGTTGTACACCCCCAGCGGGGCTATGATTGACACCATTCCGGTGTACGACTTAACCGCCAACCTAACCTACGGGCGGCCGGAGCTAGAGCCAACCGCAGGGAAATTTTTCCCAAAAGCAACACCGGGAGCGGCCAACACCATAGCGGGATTTGACCAAATTGAAAGTGCCAAGTACCCTCAAAACAAAGAGGTGGTCATTAGCGAAATTGCGGCGGTGAACACCACCTATCCGGAAAAAGTGTCCTCCAAAAAACAGCCGGCACCTAGAGATGACTACATTGAACTGTATAACCCCTCCGATGAGCCGGTGTCGTTAGAAGGATACTGGCTCTTTAAAAATTCTGTGGAAAATATGTATGTGTTGCCAAATATTACCATTCAGCCCAACTCCTACTACATTTTATTTTGCGGCACGGAGGAAAATCCCATTGGGCTAAATCGCTACGGGCAGGAGCTTTATTTGACCGACCCGGAGGGCGTGGTGATTGACAGCGTGGAGACCGGGCGTATGTCGGAGGGTACTTCCAACGGCAGAGTTTCCATGACGGACGACACGGTATACTATTTTAATACACAAACCGCAGGAAAAGCCAACCCGACTACCGGACTGGCCGGCCCGGCACCGGCACCTTCCTTTTCCAAGGAAAGCGGCTACGCAACCGCAGGGGAACAGATTACCATATCCTGCCCCGGTGCAGTTATTCGCTACACTACTGACGGCAGCACACCCACAGAAAACTCCCCCGTTTACGACGGGCAGCCCATTACCCTGACAGAGACCATTACCATACGAGCAAGAGCTTATATGGATGGCAGAATGCCTTCTGACGACACGGCGGGCAGCTATATTATCGGAAGAACCCACAATATGCCGGTGATATTTTTATCCTCCGACCCGGATGGCCTGTTTAGCTATTCCAACGGCATTTTGGCAAACGGGCCGGGCTATACCGGCACCCAAACCCACGAAACCGGCGCCAACTATTCTCAGGACTGGGAGCGGGCGGCCCATGTGCAATATATTGACGAAAACGGCGTGGCACAGTTGGAATTTAACGCCGGCATTAAGGTGTTTGGTCAGTACAGCAGAGACCTGGCGCAAAAGAGCCTTTCCATCAATCTGCGGGACAAGTATGGGCCCAAAGAAATTTGCTACCCCTTCTTTGCCGGGAACGACACCAATGTTTTTTCTGAGCTGGTGTTGCGAAACTCCGGCCAGGACAACGGGGTCGCCCACTTGCGTGACGCTTTTTGCGCCATGGTGGTAAAAGGGCAAATGGATTTGGATATTATGGATTATCGCCCGGTGGTGGTTTACTTAAACGGCGAGTATTATGGCTTGTATGATTTGCGTGAAAAAATCTGCGAGGACTATGTGGCCAACCATCACGGTGCCGACCCGGAAAACATCGATATGATTAAGGGCAATTCCGCTATCATGTCCGGGGATTTGACCGCATGGAAAGAACTGTTGAGCTACGTCAATTCTCACGATCTGAGCGTCCAGGCCAATTATGATTATGTAGCATCTCAAGTGGACATTGAAGAACTTTGCAACTGGTGGATTGTGGAGTCGTTTTTCAATAATACAGACACAGGGAACATCAAATTCTATCGAGAGCGTACCGACGGCGCCAAGTGGCGTTGGGTGTTATTTGACCTAGACTGGGCCCTCTACCCCAGCACTTACAAGTGGAACATGGTAGAGGAAATGTTTAATCCCTCCGGTCACGGGGTTGGAAAAATGTTCGACACCGACTTGATGGTTGCCTTGGTTGCCAATCAGGGGTTCCGGGAGTATTTCATCTCCACTTACGGCAAGTATTTGCGCACGGTGTTTGATACGGAGCGCATGCTGTCCATTTTTGATGCCATGGTTGCAGAGATTGAGGCAGAAATGCCTTATCAAATAGAGCGTTGGGGCGCTCCCTCTTCTTATAGCCGTTGGGAAAGTAATGTAAAACGGCTCCGTGAGATTGTGGCAGAGAAAAACGCTTTGGTCCGCGCCGACGTGATTGACACATTTACCAATTCTACCGTCAGCTACATGCGCCAATTTTCCATGAGCAAGGCTGAGGTGATTGCTTTGTTGGACGGTGAGTAATCAAAGTATCGTGCATTTTCGTTTTTTTGAGATAGTTCCCCTTTGTGAACTATCTTGATTTTTTCATTTTGTGGACACTGTAGTATATAAAATAAAAAACAGCCATATATGCCAAGAACAATCCAATGACAAACAGAGGATAGAGCACCGGATTGCCACCCACTAAATTGTAGGCGATGTCATAAGGTGTGCCGTCCCCTCTTCTTAAAAACATATAATTATAATCCAAAAGTGCATTTGCCACAAAAGCGGCTGCGCAGAACCCGCCCAAGATGGTGCAGGTAATCCAGATATTTTTCTTTTTCATATTAACCATGCCGGCAACGCCGATATAGATGGCAGCAAATCCGGAAACCACGTGGGTCAGCCCAGAAGAGACATTATCAAAGGAAAGTACCGGATAGGCATTGTAGTTTTGTCCAGCGCCGTAGGTGCCCAGGACTGCCCCCAGCACACCAAAAAGAAAAACAAAATCCACCGCAGCTTCTTTCAGTCTACCTTTAGAAAATGCCGCAATAGGAATGGCAATTAATTGAATGCCACACAAAAACAGCGGGAGATTATATAGCCAGTTCCACGGGTCTTGCGACCGAATGCAGAACCAAACCACCCGGAAGAGTTCCAGCCCGTCCACTAACATTGCCGTGATGATTAGCACTTTGTTTTTCTTGGTCGCATCCTTCCCTTTGTATTTTTTTCCAATGATGATTCCCGCTACAATCATAGCCACATTTAATATGGTTACAAATAAAAGATGTTGCCAAGACATAAAACCTTCTGCCGAGCGTTGGTATCCCCCAAATCCAAAAAACTCTTTCATAATTTGTCTCCTAGTAAAACGAAATCTGTATATGGTATTACGTATGGATTTATTATAGCACAAAAATTATTTTTGTACTGCCTTTTTTTTCTTCTTCATCTTATACAGTTCTTCCGTTGCCAGGCGGGCCTTGGTGACGGAAACATTGGCCTTGGGAAAGCAAAAATAGGAAAATTCGTTATTCCCGATACCAATCACATCGCCAATTTCATACCAGTAAT
>CAYMRI010000029.1:0-15960 GCA_964392835.1 uncultured Eubacteriales bacterium | reverse complement strand
TATTGACACGCAGAGCAAGGCGGTTAACGCAAAAGTGCCGATTTTGAGAAAAATGCGTTAACCCACACCGCATGCCCCGCAACGTAGCCCATCCGCGACCGCTTACGGTAAAGCAAAACCCCATGTTCTTTCGAAACATAGGGTTAGGCTGCTTTTGTCACGTGTTAATTGTTTTTGAAAATGCTCCAGAATAGTTAAAACATTTACCCGGGCTTTTCGGGACATTTTATGTTGTTTGTGTTGTTGGAAGCACGTGTGCGATTGGGTTGATACTAAGTGGGAATGTAAGGTTGTAACCCCTGTTCTAGAATATTGTATTTTTTAAAAGAATCCTAGAATCACGGACAAATGAAATGCTCTGAAATAGTTCAGGAGAACTGCTTTTGGTTGCTTGGGGGGACATTGTTATAAATGGTTTACACTCCGGGCTTTTGCTATTTGTGTCACATTGACATTCCATAAGAAAAACCGTACAATAAAACTAACTATACAAAAATCAGAGGAGTGTAGCTATGAGGAAAAAACAAACCTTGCGCTTTTTAATGATTTTACTTGCTGTTTGCATCATATTTGCAGGATGTCAAAGCACGCCGGATAACCCAATTGAGGAGGGAACACCGGAAGCAACTACTACAACTGCGGAAACTTCTGCAACAGGCGGAACAACACCTGGTGAAACAAGCGACCCGTCAGAAACGGGAACAGAATCATCTACAGCAGAGGGTTCTGCAACACCATCAGCAACAGAAACAGAAACCCCGGAGGGGACGACAGCGTCTGCTATCACGACCCCAACAGCTACTGCTACCTCTGGAGTAACCAATACGGCTACATCCACAAGCACCGCCACTTCTACAAAGACGCCGACTGCCACAAAGACCCCGACTGCCACAAAGACGCCCACTGCTACTTCCAAGCCGACGGTACCGCCGGTGGATGAGGATATAGCTGAACAAAATAAGACAAATCAGTGGGTAGAATATGAGCAGGTTACCAATATTACAGAAGGGATTTCCTGGCCGGGAGGACAGGCATTACCTGTCTACAGCACACCCGCAAGTCAGTTGGACACCATTCACGTAGATAATCTGTCGGATGATGAAAGAATTACATTTTCTGCCTTCCAGGGTTTGGTCAATAAAACCAATGTAAGAGTATTGTTAATTGAAAATGGCGATGTGGCTGATTTGACATGGCCCAATACATCCGGTATTGATTTTTCCAGAACGACCTACTCAAAACGCAGACGTTGGCAACTAATTGAAAAATATGCCGACGAAGTGAGCGGCGTTGTACTTTACAGTACATCCAGAAGTAATCATTATCGTAATTTGGCCGGTACGGTTGCTGGCTTGAAAAACGCAATTCCGGCAACAGTAGATGTCTACAATGATATGAAGGCGGCGGGCATCAACTTGCCTGTCCTAGTGGACTTGACCGCCTTGACCTATAGCAGTGAAGTAGATATCTACAACTATCTGTACAGTACCTATTGGAAAGACTGCTCTAAGCGCTTGATTGTCAGTGCAAGTCCCAGTAGTGACTTGCATCATACCAGGGACATTGCAGCTTCTGTCGGTGCAGCAGTAGTATATCTGGATTGTACCAACAATTCACAAAAGAGTGTATATGAAAAATTCTTAAAGGATATGGCTAACGCAGACAGCACCAGTATTGTGCTTGGTTGGTATACCACAGAACGTTCCGGTGTTACTACCGGTACGAAATATGGTATTGGCACCGTACCCGCAGATTTATACATTAGCGGTACTGCGTATGGCGGCACAGACCATGCAATTCAGATTCCATCTGTACCTACCAAAGATGCAGTGGAAAATAAAGTATATATTGCAGTCTACATCAGCGATGGTGACAATATTCAATATGTACAGCGCTATATGAGAAAATTATGGGATGAATCCACTTCTTACAGAGGTAAAATTCCTATGAACTGGACCATCAGTCCTGCGCTAGTAGACATAGGGCCCGGACTTTTAAATTATTATTACAAGAATGCAACGGATATGGAATGTTTCGTTTGCGGTCCTTCCGGTATTGGATACGCTATGCCGTATAATACTTTATGGGAAAACGGCGCAACAACCGGTGCGTTTTTGACCAATAGTACCTATTTGAAGAATTATACCCAATTAAGCGGCACCTATTTTGAACGTGCAGGATTGCGTGTGGTAACCATTTGGGATAATTTGACTACTGCACAAAGGCAGGCATATGAAGCAAATGCTCGCTATTTGTATGGCGCAACCGTACAAGATTTTGGCGGTATTGGCGGTGTATCTGCAAGTACCGTGAACAATCTGCGCTTTGAAAAACACATTCAGGCTTATAACAATTCTTATAGTGACTTGTACAATTCCATTGTGGGGAAGATTGATAGTTGGAATGGAAACAGCCCGTTGTTCCTGTCCTATCAGGTTTCTGTTTGGGGAGAGGTGAAGCCACAGCAGATTTATCAATTATCACAGACATTAAAGAACAAATACGGCACAAAGGTGGAATTTGTCAGAGCGGACCACTATTTTGCTTTGTATAATGAAGCCAATAACCTGGATTATAATCTGTGTATTGATAAGTCTACCACGGTAACAGCCAATACCACGTCCGGTACAAAGAAATTAAGAGATGGTTCCACTTATACATTATGGAAATCTTCTTCCAAGACCAATCAGTATGTACAGTTTGATTTGGGTGCAACCCACACCATCAGCCGTTATGTCATTCGTTTTGCCGGCGCCAACGGCATGGATCCGGCATACAATGTACATGCATACCGGGTACAGGTGAGTACCAACGGCAGTACCTGGACGACTGTGGATACCTATAAGGAAAATATACAAAATGTAGTAGATATTGAACTTTCTGCTGTAAACGCACGCTATGTACGCATTGTCATCGACGATGCGGCAGGGGACGGGTATGCAAGAATTGCGGATGTTGAAATTTACGGAAAATAAGAGAGGAAAATACGATGAAAAAACTATTGATTGTTGTGGATTATCAAAATGATTTTGTGACCGGCAGTTTGGGATTTCCCAAGGCAGTGGAATTGGAAGATGCCATTGTGCGAAAGATTTTACAATACCGGGAAAACGGGGATGAAATTCTATTTACCCTTGACACCCATGGGGAAAACTATTTACAAACACAGGAAGGAACCAATCTTCCTGTGTCCCATTGCATAGAAAATACAGAAGGGTGGAAACTCTATGGAAAAGTGGCAATCCTGAAACAGGGGTCAGATGTTTGCTTTTGCAAGCCAACCTTTGGATGTGCAGAGTTGCTGAGCTATTTGCAGGTGCAGGAAAAAGCAGGCAAGAAGTATGCATCCATTGAACTGGTTGGGTTGGTTTCCAATATTTGTGTGCTTTCCAATGCGGTAATTGCAAAGACGGCGTTACCGGAGGTTCCGGTCATTGTAGATGCGTCTTGTACAGCAGCGGCGGATGAAGGGTTGCATCAAGCAGCTTTGCAGGTGTTGGAAGGCATTCAGGTACGGGTAATCAACAAGGAGGCATAACCATTATGCAGCAGGAACATTTTGCCATGCTTTGCGACTTTTATGAATTTACTATGAGTCATGGCTATTTTTTAAATGGATATTACAAGAAAAATGCATATTTTGATGTGTTTTTCAGAAAAGTACCGGATAACGGCGGCTATGCCATTGCCGCAGGTCTGGAGCAGGTCATTTCTTATATTCAAGAGTTGCATTTTTCACAAGAAGATATTGCGTATTTAAGGAGCAAGGGGCTGTTTGAAGAATCGTTTTTGCAGTATTTAGCAGATTTCCGTTTTACCGGAGACATTTATGCAGTGCCGGAAGGAACCCCCGTGTTTCCCAATGAGCCTATTATGACGGTAAAAGCGCCTGCCATTGAAGCGCAATTAATTGAAACCTATTTATTGCTGGTACTCAATCACCAATCTTTGATTGCTACCAAGGCCAATCGGATTGTGCGGGCGGCCCAGGGAAGACCGGTATTGGAATTTGGCTCCCGGAGAGCCCAGGGTGCGACCGGTGCAGTCATCGGTGCCAGAGCGGCTTATATCGGCGGATGCGTGGGAACTGCCTGTGCATTGTCAGACCAGCTTTACGGCGTGCCGGCAGTGGGAACCATGGCCCATTCTTGGATACAAATGTTTGATAGTGAATATGAGGCATTTAAGGCATATTGCACCATGTATCCCCATAATACCACATTGCTGGTAGATACCTATGACACTTTAAAAAGCGGTGTACCCAACGCCATTCGTGCTTTTCAGGAAGTACTGGTGCCCCAGGGAATTACAAACTTTGGTATTCGTCTGGATTCCGGGGATATTACCTATTTGTCAAAAAAAGCCCGCAAAATGTTGGATGCTGCAGGACTTACCTCTTGTAAAATTGTAGCATCCAATTCTTTGGACGAACATCTCATTCAGGATTTGATTTCCCAAGGGGCAAAGATTGATACCTTTGGTGTGGGGGAAAGACTGATTACAGCAAGAAGTGAAGCAGTATTCGGCGGCGTATATAAATTGGTGGCGGTAGAAGATGACCAGGGAAACATTGTGCCTAAAATCAAGATTAGCGAAAATGTAGCCAAGATTACCAATCCCCATTTAAAAAAAGTGTACCGCCTTTATGATAAGGCCACGGGAAAGGCGTTGGCGGATCAGCTTTGCGTTTATGATGAAACTATTGATGAAACACAGCCGCTGACCATTTTTGATCCGGAAGCCACCTGGAAGGAAAAGACGTTGACGAACTTTACGGCTCGTGAATTGTTGGTGCCTATTTTTCAAAATGGAAAACTGGTGTATCAGAAGCCGGCTTTAAACGACATCCGGGATTATTGTAAAGCCCAGGTGGAAACTTTGTGGGATGAGGTGACCCGGTTTGAAAATCCACACAATTATTATGTGGATTTATCTCGGAAGCTGTGGCAGATGAAACAGGATTTGTTGAAAGCAGCAAAGAAGTGAACTGTTGACATTTCTTTCTGTCGCTCTATAATAAAAAACAATTCAATACTTCAGGGCAGGGAGCATTTCCCGACTGGCGGTAAAGTCCGCGAGCGAAAGCTGATTCGGTGACGCAGAAAGCGAATTCCGAAACCAACAGTACAGTCTGGATGAAAGAAGGAGGCAACATAGAGATGTTGGAAAATTTACAGAAGTTTTGGAACGCAGTACAGGATGAAATCGGGTTTTTGTTGGTGGCCATCGGTTTTGTGATTGTACTGTTTTTTTGTGCTGTAGCAGCAGAAAAGATTGCACGGAACAGGGAAATCGGCAGTGATAAGGTATCACGCACCAGAAAGATTGCAATCATCGGTATGTTTTCCGCTTTGGCGGCGGTGCTGATGTATCTGGAATTTCCGTTGCCTTTTCTTGCGCCCGGATTTTATCAACTGGATTTCAGTGAAATCCCGGTGCTCATTGTCAGCTTTATTTTTGGGCCTGTAGCAGGTGTTACTGCAGAGGTGGTAAAGATTCTGATTAAGATTGTCATAAAGCCTACATCCACCGCTTTTGTGGGTGAATTGGCAAACTTCATCATCGGTTGTGCATTTGTGGTGCCGGCTTCCATTGTTTATCGACTCAAAAAGACAAGAAAAAGTGCTGTTATCGGTTTGGTAGTAGGCACGCTTACCATGGCCCTGATTGGCATGTTCGTCAATGCCTTTGTCTTGGTACCGGCTTTTGCAAAATTGTTTGGCGGTGTGCCTGTGGCAGAGATTGTGGCAGCAGGAACTGCAGTGAATCCTGCAATTACAGATGTTTTTACCTTTGTTGCTTTTGCAGTAGCGCCCTTTAATCTGCTCAAAGGTATTTTTGTTTCCATTCCCACGGTATTTATCTACAAATTTATCAGCAAAACCATAAAAAGACTTTCTTTCTGACGTTCCGGACTGTATAATATATAAGATAGACAGAATAAAAAATGATCGGAGGATTGTGTTTTTTTCATGAATGCGAAACTGAAAGCCTTTCAAGAACAAATGCAACAAAAGAAAGTAGCGGTGCTGGGTCTGGGAATCAGCAACCGTCCTTTGATTCGTTATTTACACAAAATCGGTGTTACAGATATTACGGGATTTGACAAAATGGACCCTGCTTCCGATTTGGCTGCAGAAATGAAAGCGGAAATCGGGGATGCCGTATCCACATTTAGTTTGGGAGAAGCGTATCTGGAACCATTATTCTACACCAAATTTGATTATGTATTTAAAACGCCGGTGGTGCGTTATGATATTCCGGCTTTATTGAAAGCAAAAGAGCTGGGGGCGGTGATTACTTCGGAAATGGAAGTGTTTATGCAACTATGTCCCGCCACTATGTTTGCGGTAACCGGAAGCGACGGCAAGACCACCACCACCACTTTGATTTATAAGATGCTGACAGAGGCAGGGTACACCACATGGCTTGGAGGCAATATCGGCCGGCCGCTTTTAAGTGATATTGACCGGATAGAAGAGGACCATATGGTTGTTCTGGAACTTTCCAGCTTTCAGTTGCACACCATGACAGTGAGCCCCCATGTGGCGGTAGTAACCAATTTATCCCCCAACCACCTGGATGTGCATAAATCTTATGCCGAATATATGGAAGCAAAGAGTAATATTTTTGCACATCAAAAAGCGACAGCAGGGGATTATACCGTTTTAAATGCACAGAATCCCCCTACGGCAGAATATGCAAAACAGGTGCCTGCCGGCTATCGTTTTTTCAGCAGAACCAAACCCCTAACGGTTGGCGTTTGGATGGAAAATGACACCATATATTATAGAAAGTTAGAGGAAACGGAAAAGGTCTGCATTTTGGATACCAAAGAGATTCTTCTGCCAGGGCAGCACAATATAGAAAATTACATGGCGGCCATCGGTGCAGTCATTGATTATGTTTCTCCGGCTACCATTGCAAAAGTAGCAAAGACCTTTGGGGGTGTGGAACACCGTTTGGAGCTGGTAAGAGTGTTGGATGGCGTCAAATACTATAACAGCTCTATTGATTCCAGTCCGTCCAGAACCATTGCAGCCTTAGGAACCTTTCAACAAAAGATTCTGTTGATTGCCGGCGGCAAGGACAAAGGCATTCCCTATGACGAAATCGGTTCTCATATTTTGGATCGTGTAAAGATATTGTTCTTAATCGGGCCTACCGCAGCACCCATTGAAGCAGCGGTGAAGAAGGAAGCCCAACGGCGAGGCATTGAGAATCTTGCTGCACAACTGGAAATTGTGCATTGCAGTTCCTATGAAGAAATTGTGAAACAAGCAAACCAAAAAGCTGAAACAGGGGATTGTGTACTGCTGTCACCTGCTTCCACCAGCTTTGACATGTTCCGTAATTTTGAACAAAGAGGACAGACCTTTAAACGGCTGGTAACTGCACTAAAATCCAAAGAAGAAAAGGACGAAGAAGTATGAAAGATATCGGTATCCTAAAATTGTTATGTGAAACACCGGGCGTTACCGGTCATGAAAAAGATATTTCCTTCATTGTGAAAAATATTTTTGAAAAATTCTGCAATGAAGTGAAGGTGGACGATCACTATAATGTCATCGGTGTCATGAAAGCAAAGCTAAAAGACAATGGAAGTGCACCGGGAGAGCGGGCGTTGCGCCTGTTGTATACGGCCCATATTGATGAAATTGGTATGATGGTCAGCGAAATTTCTACCGGTGGGTTCATAAAGATTGCCAAAGTGGCAGGTGTGGATCCTAAAACATTGGTGGCAAAGAAAGTGGTCATTCACACAGCTACAGGGAATATCAAGGGTATTGTAGCATCCATACCGCCTCACTTAACCGCGGCAGAGGAACGGAAAAACGCATTGATGTTTGAAGACCTTTATGTAGATACAGGACTTTCTGAAGAAACAGTCAAAGAGCGAATTTCTGTTGGGGATGTTGTTTCTTATGCCCCTTCCTTTGAAACACAAGGGGTACATATGGCAAGTGGGAAATCTCTGGATGACAGGGCGGGCATTTTTACCTTGATTAAAACCATGCAGATATTAAAGGAACGGACCTTCTCTTACGATATTCTGTTCTTGGCAGCAGTGTCAGAAGAGCTGGATTCTTTAGGCACTATGGCGGGAACTTGGAAGTTGGAACCGGATTTGTGCGTGGCTATCGATGTGACCCATGGGAAAGCAGGAATTGGGGAACAGAGTGAATTCCATCAATTGCAGATGCTGGGGAAGGGCCCGGTGGTATGCAGATCTCCCATTCTTTCCCATCGACTGACAAAGGGGATTATAGATATTTGCAAAGAAAAAGGCTGGAAACCACAATTGGAAGTAGACAACCGGGATACAGGAACGGATGCTTTTGCGGCCTCTGTTGCACGACAGGGTTGTGCTACGGCACTGGTTTCGTTGCCTTTAAAATATATGCATACCCAAGTGGAAATGGTACATTTGGAAGATATTGAAGCAACAGCGGAAGTGCTGGCAGAACTTGCTATGCAAAGCAGTATGCAGATAAGGGGTTATTTATGATATTAAGTGATTTGTCCAATTTGCCCGGTGTATCGGGAAATGAAGATTTGGTAAGAGAATACATTTTAAATGAAATCCGGCCTTTTTGCGACATGGTAACTGTGGATAGAGTGGGGAACCTGATTGGCTTTGTGAAAGCAGAGGAATCCCGGACAACGGTACCCAAAGTACTTCTTTGTGCCCATATGGATGAGGTGGGCTTTATTATCAGCGGCATTGACCGTAGCGGAAATTTAAAGTTTATGACGGTTGGCGGAATGGACCAAAAGGTTCTGCCCGGCTGTCGTGTTCTGGTAGGCGAACAGGATATTAAAGGGGTTATTGGAGCAAAACCTATTCATTTACAAAGCGAAAGCGAATTCAAAAAATCCTTTCCGGCAGATAGCCTGCGGATTGACATCGGCAGTGATAATAAAAGACAAACCGACCGATTGGTGGAGCCGGGAGACTATGCTATTTTTGATACGGTGTTTGAAGAATTCGGCGATGGCCTTTATGCAGGGAAAGCCCTGGATGACAGAGCAGGCTGCGCAATCCTGATTGAATTGCTGCGCAATTTAAAACGGCCCACGTTTGACTTGTATGTATGTTTTTCCACAAAAGAAGAAATCGGATGTGTAGGAGCAAAGGTGTTGGCAAATACCATTTTACCGGACATTGCTATTGCCATCGAAGGGACGACCTGTGCAGATTTGCCGGGAGTCGAACCTCATAAAGTTTCTACTGCCTTGGGGAAAGGGCCGGCCCTTGCTTTTATGGACGGGGGAAGTATTGCCGACAAAGAATTGAATCAGTTTTTAGAGCAAGTTGCAAAGGAAAATCACATTCCTTATCAATATAAGAATACCACGACCGGTGGGAATGATGCCGCTGCATTTCAGCGAACAGCCAAGGGCGTGAAAGTGGCTTCCGTTTCCGTTCCCTGCCGCTATATTCACAGTCCTGTTTCTGTTATCAGCAAGCAGGATTATGATAATACATTTTATCTGGTAGCCCATTTGGTGGAAGCATTGTCAAAACAAGGAGGAAATCTACATGTTTAATTTATTAAAGAGCCTGGTGAAGGCGTTTGGCGTATCCGGCATGGAAAACAGTGTTGCAAGTGTCATTGAAAATGAACTGCAAGGTGTGGTGGACAGTATGCGCAAAGATGCCATGGGCAATTTGATTGCAGTACAAAAAATCGGTAACAGCCCCAATCCACAGCGGGTGTTGCTGGCTGCCCATATGGATACCATTGGCGTTATCGCTACCTATGTGGATGATAACGGCTATATCCGTTTTTCCAATGTAGGAGGATTAAAGCCTTATGCATTAATCGGACAAACTGTGGAATTTTCTACCGGTGTACGAGGTGTGATTTCTGTTGATGCCTCTGTAACGGATGTGAAAGATGTGAAGATTTCCGGTATGTTTATTGATACGGGTCTTTCGGATAAGGAAGAAATTGCAATGAAAGTTCCCGTAGGTAGTTGCGGACGCTTTGTATTTGCTACATACCAACAAGGGGATACAACAATTTCCGGTTATCTGGACGACCGGGCAGGGTGTGCTGCTTTAATCAAGACCGCAAAAACCATTGCAGAAAGTAAGGCAAAAGGGGAATTGATGGCGGAGAAAGAAATTTATTATGTGTTTACTGCCCAGGAAGAAGTGGGCCTGCGAGGTGCAGGACCTGCGACCTATGATATTAATCCCCACTTGGCCATTGTAGTGGATGTAACCCATGCCCAGGATGTGCCGGGGAGCAAGGCATCCAATGTAAAAATGGGTGGCGGCCCGGTTATTACCATTAAGGACAGCAGAAGCATCAGCCATCCCTATATTCGGCAAAGGTTAAAGGATATGGCGTTGCAATTGGAAATTCCGTATCAGGTTACTATAGAGGAAAAAGGCGGTACAGATGCAGGTGCCATTCATATGGCAGTAGGAGGCATTGTAACCGGCGGCTTGGCCATTCCGGTGCGATATATGCACACACCCACTGAAATGTGCAGCCTAAGGGATTTAAATCAAACGGTATCTATTTTGAGCGAGTTTTTAAAAATTGAAAAATAGTATCTTTTAATACAATGGCAAATCCCATGGCAATGGGGAAGTAGTAGGTAATGACTCTCCAAAGCACAATGGCAATGGAAACGCTGCTACCGGAGAAGAAGAAACTCATCATCCATAAGAAACCGAATTCGGCAGCACCGGAACCACCGGGCAACGGGCAAATGCTCATGACAAAGTATACAAATAAGTACACACTGGAAAAACGCGTCATGGTAGCAAACACCCCGAAGTCGCTGAATACGGCGGGATTATAGCTGGTGTAAATCACAAAAGGAATTAAAATATACAAAGCAATTTCCACAAAGGACAGGACAAAGAGCTCTAAAATCTTTCGCCAGTCCTTTTTTAATTCATCAAAGGCTACCACGAATTGAGAAACCGTATTGCGCACATTCTCTTTTACCTTTTCCGGATCCCTTACAATGCGTAACTTAATTCCTAAATTCAGGACAAAGCCCAAAAGCTTTTGTGCCGCTTTTTCATGGGTAGCAAATAAGAATACCGTAAAGGGCATGGCAAAATTGATTAAAATTGCAATGATTGCCAGAATATAGTGAATGGTTTGTAAGTTGGCACCAACAACTAGATTATAGATTACACAGAAAAAACCATAGATGCAAAATACCATCTGGTAAACAAAATACTTCATTAAAATAATCCCGCTGGCATGGGCGCCGCTAAATCCTTTTTTGGTCAATTCATAAATTTGAAAAGGTTGCCCGCCGGAAGCCAAGGGCGTAATACCATCATAATATTTTCCTAAAATGGAGATGCGGATGCTGGTGCGCAGAGCCCGCTTTTGCGTGTAAAAATAAATTAAACGATAAATTTTGAATACGTCAAACGCAATAAATAAAACCATAAAGAGTACTGCAATGCCCAAAATAGGAGGGCGGAACTGTGCAAATCCGTCTGCAGAACCCTGCAGTTGATCGTCCGTGGTTACCAAATAGATTAAAATGGCAATGTTAAGTAAAAGAAATAGCAAAGACCATAAATTACTTTTTTTCTTTTTTTCTGTTGTTCCCATATCGTACCTCGACTTGTTTTGTCAACCTTATTTATGAAGCTGTTGCACAATAGTATAACATATAACCTATGTGCTCTGCAATTGGTGCAACGCCTGCTGTATGTCCGCCGGCAGCGGCGCAGAGAGAATAATGTGCCGGTGGGTTACCGGGTGCAAAAAGGAAAGCCGGTAGGAATGCAGTGCCTGCCGCGTTAAGCCAAAAGTTTCCGGATATGCAGGACTGTCATACAGGGTATCGCCTACAATGGGGTGACCGGAAGCTTTGCAATGTACTCGGATTTGATGGGTTCTGCCGGTTTCCAGAGTGAATTCTACCAGAGAGTACAGAGAGGAATCCTTTTCAAAAGTTTGCAAAACGGTATAGTGGGTAATGGCAGTGTCTCCATCTGAAGAAACATGGCGCTCTATGGTGCTGCCGGGAACCCTTGCAATAGGAAAATCAATGGTACCATGTGGCACATCCCAAATACCGTGGGTAAGGGCGATATATTGTTTTTTTAATTGTAACTGCATTTTGTCGTTGCAGAGACAGTCCTGCACCCAAGCGTTTTTCGCAAACAGAACCAGGCCGCTGGTATCTTTGTCCAAGCGGCTGATAGGACGGATTTTGGTGTGAAGCCCCATAGCTTGATAGTGGTGGGCCAGACCATTGGAAAGGGTACCGTTTTGATAATTATGGGTGGGATGAATTACCATGTGAGCAGGTTTATCCAATACAATCAATCCATCATCTTCATAAATAACAGAAAGGGACATGGCCTCAGGTTCTACTTGCAAAGAATCCTCTGTTTCCACTAAATTCAGGCTGAGCAAATCGCCGGTTTGTACAATGGCGTTGGTGAAAGCACGCACACCGTTTTTCAAAATACCCTGTTCCTGCTGCTTTAAATGAATAATCAGGCGGGTGGAAAAATGAAATCGATTCTTTAGTAAGGACAAAATGGTTTTTCCATTCTCTTCATTTGTTACAATATGGTTAAAAGTCATTGCTAAACTCCTTTATTTGGTTGAATTATATCCTTTTCTGTTATAAAATACAAATAATAATGTACCAAAGATGAGGAGTAAGCGAAGTATATGGCATTTTCACAGGAAACCGTAAATTTATTTCAAAGCATAGAACCGAAATTACAAGCGCCTTTTCAGCGCATTGCATCCATAGAAGAAACAAATCAATTTAAAGTGATAGAAGCGTTTCGTACCCATCGTATCAGTGAAGCTCATTTGCAGGGCAGCACCGGTTATGGCTATGGGGACAAGGGCAGAGATGACCTGGATAAAGTATATGCGGATATTTTTCACACAGAGGATGCCCTGGTGCGTTCTCAAATTGTATCCGGTACCCAAGCGTTGGCGTTGTGCCTCTATGGCATTTTACGACCTGGGGATGAAGTGGTGGCAATTACGGGGAAACCTTATGATACGTTAGAAGAAGTCATTGGGATTCGTGGGGAAGCAGGCAATGGTTCCTTAAAGGATTTTGGAGTTTCCTATGGTCAAGTGGATTTACTTGACGATGGGAAGATTGACTTGGCCGGTATTCAAAAACGGGTAACATCTGCTACAAAGATGGTAATGCTGCAACGTTCCAGAGGGTATGCCTATCGGAATGCTTTGTCGATTGCTGCCTTAGGCGAAGCGATTCAAGTGGTAAAACATATCAGCCCGGACATTATTGTTATGGTGGATAATTGTTATGGTGAATTTGTAGAGGATAGGGAACCTACCGATGTGGGTGCGGATATTATCGCAGGCTCTTTGATTAAAAATCCGGGTGGAGGCCTTGCGCAAACCGGCGGCTATTTGGCAGGACGGGCAGATTTAATAGAAAAATGTGCATATCGGCTGACCACACCGGGCTTGGGTAAGGAAGTCGGTGCATCCCAGGAAAATAACCGTCTGATGTACCAAGGGATTTTTATGGCGCCCCATATTGTAGCGGAGAGTTTGAAGGGCGCAGTGCTATGTGCGGCGGTGATGGAGGCGTTAGGCTTTGAAACTTCGCCGGGTGTAGATGATGTCAGAAGCGATATTATTCAGGCAGTAAAGTTAAATGACAGAGAAAAATTAATTCAGTTTTGCAAAGGGATTCAGATGGGAGCTCCCATTGATTCTTTTGTTTCCCCGGAACCATGGGATATGCCCGGGTATGAAAGTCAGGTCATTATGGCAGCAGGTGCTTTTGTGGGCGGGGCGTCCATCGAATTGTCGGCAGATGCCCCTTGTATTCCCCCTTATGTTGTATATATGCAGGGCGGTTTGACTTATCGGCATGTGAAGTACGGCTTGATGACGGTAGTGGAATGTATGAAAGACGAAAACTGATTTGAGGTAGAGTTATGGAACAGAACAAGAAAGGGCCTTCCCAAAAGCAGAAGTTGCAGAAGAAGACGGTGCCCCAACGGCAACACCGGCAAAATCCTGTACCCCAGGAAGGAGAAGCAAAGCCCAACAATGTGGTGCCTTTGCCTCGGAAAAGGAAAAAAAGAAATAAATCCGGTATTATTACACTGGCAATCTTGCTGGTAATTGCTATTATTTTTCTGTTTGGCCCTACGGTGGTAAAGACCATTACCGGTTCTATGTCCAGTACGGACATTTTGAAGAATGGTGTACTGGAAAATTCCTTTCGTGCCGAAGCGGTAATTATCCGGGATGAAACTGTGCTGCAGTCTTCTGTGACAGGGACTTGTATTTCCACTTATGAAGAAGGGGAAAAGGTCCCGAAAGGTGCTACGGTAGCTACGGTAATCAGTACCGATTCCCAGGCATTGGTGGACCAGATTAAATCCTTGAATGTTCGTATCAGCCAAGCGCGGGATGATATCATGAGCAATGCGGATTTTGTCAATGAAGAAATTCAAAATGTGGAAACATCTATTACAGAATATAAAAAGCAACTTGCATCTCTTTATGCAAAAGGCGATTTAAGCGAATACACCTCTATTTGTCAGAATATTGCTATTTTACTGGATCAAAAGGCGGATTTGAAAAATGCAGATGTAAGTTCCTCTTCTTATTTAGAACAGCTGCTGGCAGAAAAGGCTGTAGTGGAAAGTGCTCTAAAGGGGAATATGGAAAATGTGGTAAATGATACTTCGGGTGTGATTTCCTATGTGGTGGATGGGTTTGAATCAGAATTGAATTCGGCGATGATTGACAACATCAGCCCGGAAACTTTTGCGGATATTGCCCAGCGGATTGACAATGGGAAAGAGGTACCTGCCACCAATTGCGCAAAGGTAATAACCGGAATTAACTATTATCTGATGTTTACCACTAAATATGATAATATCAGCGGGATTGGTTCCGGCAGTACTTTAGATGTACGGATTAATGAGAAAAATATGATTGTCAGCATGGAAGTGCACAGTATTACGCTGAATGGAAAAGAAGCACTGGTGGTATTAAAGGCAAACCAGGCACTTTCGGAATTGACACAACTGCGAAAAGCGGATATTGATATTATCACAGCGCAGGTAAGCGGGATTAAAGTGCCAAAGAAGGCCTTGATGAATGTGAATTATATAGAAAATACGGGAAAGATTGCTTTGGTACAATCCGGGTATGTTTATTATGCTGATGTGCATATTTTATATATGAATGGCGACTATGCTATCATTGAAAACAGATATCCTGATGGAGTGATTACATTTTCTGTGAATGATTTTATTGTCATTGATCCTACGAAAATAAACGAAGGACAGGTGGTTGGCTGACATGAGTGAAATTGCACAGCGGATTTTGGAGGTAAGGGAACGAATTGCAAAGGCGGCAACCCGTGTAGGAAGAAATCCGGCGGAAATTCAATTAATCGCAGTTTCTAAAACGGTAGACATTCCTCAGGTTTTAGATGCCTATGAAAATGCAGGACAAACCGTATTTGGAGAAAACAGAGTGCAGGAACTTGTACGAAAATATGATTCCCGTTTTCAGTGGCATCAGATTGGGCATCTGCAGACCAATAAGGTAAAATATATTGTGGATAAGGTCACTTTGATTCATTCTGTGGATAGTTTGCATTTGGCAGAGGAGATTGACAGACAGGGAAAAAAGATAGGAAAAGTGGTGCCCGTTTTGCTGCAAGTGAATGTTTCCGGCGAACAAAGTAAATTTGGAGTCGCACCCAGTGAAGTTTTTGACCTTGTCACTAAAATGTCACAAATGAGAAATATAAGCCTGGAAGGCCTTATGACAATGGCTCCAAATGTTACAGACCCTGAAAAAACAAGAGTTTTTTTCCGAAACCTCCGAGAACAATATATTGACATTAGAAGTAAAAATATAGATAATGTTAACATGAAATACTTATCAATGGGAATGAGCAACGACGTTGAAATTGCACTAGAAGAAGGGGCACAGT
>CAYMRI010000028.1:11806-16127 GCA_964392835.1 uncultured Eubacteriales bacterium | reverse complement strand
CGACACACTGTAGACGCTATTCGTTTGCCAAGGTACTGTCTTGCTTATACCGATACTATTCAGAGACAAAAAAAAGACGCAACCTACCAAACGCCCCACAGGTAAAACGGTTCTTGAATGCAGATGGATATGTATCCACAGGGCAAGGATTGACGGGAACCAATATGTTTGCATATTGTGGAAATAATCCAGTGAACAGAGTTGACGAAACGGGACAAGGATGGTTATTGGCTCTAGCTGTGGTTGCGATTCTTTCGCTTGCGGTAACATTGAGTGGTTGTGATACCCCTGCAGAGACTCAAGCAACGTCAAAACCATCTTCTCCAGCTACGCAAGCACCAGCAACTAGTACGCCAGCCCCTACTATAGCCCCGACGCCCGCTCCTACAACTGCTCCAATAACAGATGAACAACTTGCAGTGGCTCAAACCATATATGGTGAAGAACACGGGTATAAAAAACCATATGGAGTTCAGGAGGCCCAAAAGGGACAAGAAGGGGTGGCGACAACAATTAAAAACCGATATTTAAATGGAGAAGGAAGTTTGACGGAGATAGTTACTGGTGGGGCGTATAGTGGCTATGAAGGCGGGAAAAAAGCTTATGACACAGGAACGTTGTATCAACCGGCATGGAACTATGCTTTAGAGCTGGCTGGATATTTATGTACTGGTAATTATAGTGCAATTCCGGCTAATGGCTTAACTGGGCACACTCAATTTCGTTCTAATAGTTATTTTGCAAAACGCTATGATGAAGCAACTGGATTGTTTACAAGGTCGGGCGGTCAAAAAGTGCCGGCTTGGGACATTGTTACTTTGGGTGGAAATACATTTTTTAAATATTAAAAGAGGGGTATGGTTATGAGTAAACTGTATTATATTATTTTAAGTGTTGTATTTATTTTTACTTTTACAGCTTGTGATCTATTGCCACCCATACCTTCGACAACATTTGAGGCAATGCCCACAAATTGCACAGAAACAGAAGTAACCCTTTCAGAACCTACCATAGAAGCAAGGGTTAGAGAAATCCTCTCAAAACCGGAAGGGTCCTTGACAAAACAAGATTTGGAACAAGTGACAACCTTCTCACTTATGGAAAATATTGAAAATATTCAAGATTTACAATGGTTGACTAATTTAGAAGAGCTATATTTAGATGTATATAAACTAACTGATTTGACACCTCTGCGGTCTTTGAAAAAATTAAAAGTCTTAAGGATTTCAGACTGTCCGTTGGAAGATGTTTCTTCATTGCAAGAGCTATCACAATTAGAAGTACTTCAGTTGACCAAATGCCAAATACAGGATGTTACAGCGCTACAATCCTTAACCAATTTAAAGGAATTAGACCTGACCTATACTTTAGTAACGGATTTGACAAAACTACAAGGATTAACAGCGTTGGAGTCTCTTTCGGTTAGACATTGTGAAGTTTCCTCTGTTGAATTTTTGAAAAACATGAAAAATCTAAAAGAACTGGATTTATATGACACAGCAGTTGCAGATGTTGAAATTTTAAAATCATTGCAATCTTTGCAAAAAGTGACACTTTCAGAATCGGTGACGCAGGAACAAGTACAAGAATTGGAAATGGCACTTCCTGATTGCCAGGTAATAAGGGTCGAGTAAAATAACAAACAATAACAAGCACTACTCATCCTCGGGGGAATATTGTATTTCCTCGACTTTTTTGCTATAATAGTCTCGAATTGGTGGCGCAGTATTCTAGTCAGAACTACTTGCAATGAAGGCGGGCCTAAAAATCCGTTAAAGGGCACATCGATGAAGTTCCTTGTGTTGGCTTGTTACGCCCAGTGATGGGCTGATGCTGGGAGTTAAGGCTTAGGGGCGATCCGCAATGGCATGTGGGCGTTGACCCCTTTTCCGTGGAGACCCTTCCACGTGCGCGAAAGTGCGATGCGAAACACCGGCTGCGAGCCGGCACACCTACCTTCCACAAGAAGGGAGAGAACCGGTAAGAGGCTGTGATAGAAACATTGAGTGCTACAACCACGAGAAGGGATAAAACCTGTTATGCGGTACGAGTTTGGTGCTGTGAACAGAGTAGCCTGCCGTGAGTGGGTACGGTGGATAGTGGATCAGATTTGTTCCTGTTGGCCAATGGGGAGAAATTATTGCTACTTGAAACCCTATCTGCAAAAGAGGCTAGTTGCAAGTGGGCTGTAGAGGAAATCTCCTAGACTGTTTGCGTGACGTGAGATTCATAAGGGATTGCAGTGCGGACTAAGTGGTAATCTGGCCGAGCGAGTGGTAACACCGCTACGCAGAATGAAACGGAAACGACCAGCTGTGGCGACACTTTGGTATTCTGTGGGGAAATCCTGCCTGACCTAAGCCGCAAAGTTTACTTTATGAATTGCCACCAAGATTTTAAAAACGCAAGGAGTACGCAAGAAACCAAGTTATGGCGAAACCAAGAGTTGCCAAAGCAGCATTCAAAGCAGGAAATAAGACTTCAACCGGCGGTATGTGGATATTTTTTATTTGGGTATTCACTTTTTTTATTACAGCCGTTTTTTCTCTGGCTACTTCCAGTTTGATGCGGAATACCTCTTTGCTGGTGGCTACCATTATTCTATTGGCGATTATTTTTCTGAGTATTTTATCGGATATTATCGGCACTGCGGTAACAGCGGCGGAAGCGACGCCTTTTCATTCCATGGCAGCACGGAGAGTGTATGGCGCCAAGACTGCCATTAAATTACTGAAAAGTGCAGATAAAGTTTCCAATGTATGTAATGATGTAATTGGGGATATTTGCAGTATTATCAGTGGCGCGGCCGCTACTTATATTGTAATGGCAATTACTTCCATGGGATTGTGGGAGAATGTAACTGTTTTGGAAGTGCTTGTAAGTGCATTGGTTGCCGCGTTAACCGTAGGGGGCAAATCTATAGGAAAAAGAATTGCTATTAACAACAGTAACCAGGTGATTTATAAAGTAGCAGTAGTCGTAAGATTTTTTAAAGGACGGGAATAAGCGTGGGCAAGTTATTGGATACCATTCAGACACCGGATGACATCAAACAACTGAATAATAAGGAACTGGAAGCCCTGGGCGAAGAAATTAGGGCATATATCATTGAGGTGGTTGCCCAAAACGGTGGACATCTGGCATCCAATTTAGGCGCGGTGGAATTGACCTTAGCGCTGCATCGAGCTTTTGATTTTTCCAAAGACAGATTGATTTGGGATGTAGGGCATCAATCTTATACCCACAAGATTTTAACCGGCAGAAAAGAAGCCTTTCGGACCTTGCGGCAGGAGGATGGACTTTCCGGTTTTCCTAAATATACAGAAAGTGTGTATGATGCTTTTAATACCGGACACAGCAGTACCTCTGTTTCTGCGGCATTGGGTATGGCAAGAGCCAGAGATTTGCAGGGAGAGGATTATAAAATTTGTGCGGTCATTGGCGATGGCGCTTTGACCGGCGGTATGGCATTTGAAGGATTGAATGATGCGGGGGACAGCACAAGCCAACTGCTGATAGTCCTCAATGACAATGAAATGTCCATTAACCAAAATGTAGGCGGTTTGGCGAAATATTTAAGCAAGATTTCTTCCGGCCCTCGCTATTATAAATTGAAAAAAGGGTTGCGCAGCAAGTTGAGCAAAATGAAGCATGTGGGCCCTACGATTTTGAAGTATTTAATTCGTTTGAAAAATGCGTTAAAGCATCTGTTGCGGCAGGACATGATTTTTGATGATTTGGGCTTAAAATACATAGGACCGGTGGACGGCCATGATATGGATCAGTTGGAAAAGGCCATTGTACGGGCACAAAAATATGAAGGGCCAGTGGTGTTGCATGTGAATACAAAGAAAGGAAGAGGCTATGAACATGCAGAGAATCGGCCGGCGGATTTCCATGGAATTGCTCCTTTTGATGTGCCAAGCGGCGGGGTAAAGAAACCCAGCAGTACTTCCAACTCAAAAGTATTTAGCGAAACTTTATGTGAAATTGCTGCAAAGAACAGAAAAGTAACGGCAATTACAGCAGCCATGCCGGATGGCACGGGATTAAGCATTTTTGCCAAACAATATCCGGATAGATTTTTTGATGTGGGCATTGCGGAACAGCATGCAGTGACCATGGCGGCAGGGCTGGCTATGGGGGGCATGACTCCTTGTGTGGCCATTTATTCCACCTTCTTGCAAAGGGCCTATGACCAGATGCTGCATGATGTGGCATTGCAGAATCTTCATGTGGTGTTTGGGATTGACCGGGCCGGTGTGGTAGGGGACGACGGCGAAACCCATCAAGGTATTTATGATATTTCCTATTGCAATAC
>CAYMRI010000028.1:3811-11796 GCA_964392835.1 uncultured Eubacteriales bacterium | reverse complement strand
CTCGTCTTTGGAAAATCTGCAGCAAATGTTGGACTATGCTATCAATGAAGTGAAAGGCCCTGTAACCATTCGATATCCCAGAGGGCGGTTAAGCAGCCTGGCAGATTATACTATGTTGCCCAAAGATTTTTCTGCCAAAGCCCAAGTGCTGTGCCAAGGGGAGCAAGTGACCATTGTGGCAGTGGGTGATATGGTCGTCTTTGCCTGCGATGCGGCTAAGGCGTTAGCACAACAAGGCGTTGCGGCAGAAGTCATTGACTTACAAATGGTAAAACCTTTGGATATCAAAACCATTTTACAATCCGTAAAGAAAACCGGTCGTTTGATTACGGTGGAAAATAATATTGCAGACGGCGGCGCCGGCAGCGAAATTGTTCGGATGCTGACTGCCCAAGGGATAGAATGCCATGCAAAGATATTGGCATTCCCCAATGAAATCATTGGCCAGGCCCCGGTGGCACACACTTTTGCACGCTACGGCATGGATGCAGAGGGCATTATAAAGGCGGTTGAGCAGTTGCTATGAGATTGGATTGTTATTTACATACGCAAAATTTTTTCTCCAGCCGCGAAAAATCCCGAAAGGCTATTTTAGAATGTGCCGTAGAAGTCAATGGCACTGTGGTGACCAAACCTTCCTTTGAAGTGGAAGGGGAGGTAAGCATTGCCATTTTAAAAGAAACCAATCCTTATGTGGGAAGAGGAGGCCTGAAACTACAAGGGGCCATCAAAAGCTTTGGATTGCAGTTAGAAGGCTTGCGGGCCTTGGATGTAGGGGCTTCCACCGGCGGATTTACCGATTGCATGTTACAACATGGTTCCTCTTTTGTGTGTGCCTGCGATGTGGGGAAAGACCAGTTGGACCCTTCTTTGCGCAATCGTGGGGATGTGCTTTCTTTGGAAGAGACGGATATTCGTGCTTTGGCAGCAGAACCGGCAACCTATGGCATCCGGGAGCTATTTCAATTTGCTTCCATGGATGTTTCTTTTATTTCTGTGACCAAAGTACTTCCTTTTGTAAAAATGTTATTGCAGCCGGGTGCAAAGCTGGTGTGTCTGGTAAAACCTCAGTTTGAAGTAGGAACTTTAAAAGTAGGAAAAAAGGGGGTTGTCAAAGACCCTAAAGTACATAAAAAGGTTTGCGAAGATGTAAAGGCTTTTGCCTTGACTTGCGGATATGGCGTGTTAAACTGCATCCCATCGCCTATTACCGGCGGTGATGGAAACAAGGAATTTTTAATGTTGTTGGAGGTGCTGCCATGATGTATCTGGTATGTGCTTTGTATGGGGAGGCAGAACCCTGGATTCGATATTTTTCTCTGAAAAAACAGACAGAATTTCATAGGTTGCAGGTCTTTGCTAATGAACAGGTGACATGTGTCATTACCGGTGTGGGCCCTATGGCGGCGGCTACTGCATTGACAGAGGTGTTGACGGTGCGGGAAGCCCAAGGTGCGCTGACAGCGACAGATGTGTTGGTAAATATTGGGGTGTGTGGATGTCAGGATTCGGCGGTGCCTGTGGGGACGGTTTATTTGTGCCATAGCATACAGGATGGTACCACGGGTCGGGTGTATTATCCGGATATTTTATACAAACATTCCTTTTTGGAGGGGAGTTTATACAGCAGTACAAAGGCGCTAACCCAAGAAGAACTGCAAACACAATCCTGTCAGCTTGTTGACATGGAGGGGGCAGCAGTGTATCAAAGTGCCATTCGATTTTTCAAAACCCATCAACTGTTTTTTATAAAAATTGTGTCCGATTATGGGGTGCCCGACACCAAAAATGCCATAGAAGTCCCTGCGTTGATGGAAAATGCAAAAACGCAAACTGCCCCTTGGTTGCAGGGGTGGATACAACAGCCGGTTGCGGAATCCGTTTTTACAAAAGAACAGGAAGAGGCGTTAGATGCCCTTTGTAAACTTTTAAAGGCTTCTGTTACTATGGAGATGGAAATCCACCAGCTCATGATTTGGTGCAAGTTATCCGGGCAGGATGGCGTGGCTCTGTTTTATGCATTTTTGCAGGAACAGGGCGTGACAGAAATCAAATCCAAACGAGAGGGGGCGGCACTCCTTGCCAAATTTAAGCAACAATTGTTTTAATCCCTTTTTTTCTCATATTTATGTAGAGTCCGGGGCAGAGGAGTATCCGGTTGCACAGCAGATATTGGCAAAATTTCCGGGCAGCGTGAAGGTGCCAATTTCTCATTATAAAGATGTTTTTTGCAGATGCCATCAGGTGACAAGTGTGCAACAGAAAAGTCCTGCCTTGGTTTTGGCGGTAAAGCAGGAACCTATGGTGTATCCGGGGGCAAAGGTGTGCCAAGACTTTGGAAATGCTCATTTTTACTATGCTACCAGCATGATGAATTGCTATTATGATTGCGAATATTGCTATTTGCAGGGGATGTACCCCTCAGGCCATTTGGTGGTGTTTGTCAATCCGGAAGTGACCTTTCAAGAGGTGGACAGGCTTTTGGAAAAACATCCGGTGTATTTGTGTATTTCTTATGACACCGATTTGCTGGCGGCAGAGTGTTTTACCGGGTTGCTACACAAGTGGGCAGAGTTTGCCCGTGCCAGAGAAAATCTAACTTTGGAAGTGCGGACCAAAAGCGCAGATATGGCGGTAATGAAAGATGTTTTACCTTTGAAAAATATGATTTTTGCCTGGACATTGTCGCCGGATATAGTGGTGCGGCAGTATGAGCATGGCACACCCTCAGTAGCACAACGCTTGCAGGCGGCAAGGAAAGCAGTGGATGCCGGTTGGAAGATTCGTCTTTGCTTTGACCCTATGTTATATGTGCCGGAGTTTGAACTGGCCTATGGGGCTTTGTTTGCACAAGTGAAAAACTACTTTGACAGCAGTGACATTGCAGGTATCAGTCTTGGGGTTTTTCGGATTTCCAAAACCTACTTAAAGCCCATGCGAAAACAAAGACTGTCTTGTGTGACAGCTTTTCCTTTTACTTTGAACGATGGCGTTTATGATTATGGCGCTGACCTCAATGGAAAAATGCTTTCTTTTGCATTGGCACAGTTGGAAGGATTTGTAGAACGTGATAAAATATTTATTTGGGGTGATGAGATATGAAGCAGGCAGTAGCAGTGGTAACAGGTGCCTCTTCCGGTATCGGAAAAGCAATTAGTAAAATGCTGTTGCAAAAGGGATATATCGTATATGGGTTTGGGAGAAATTTTTCCTCGGTGCAAGAACTGGGAGAGCAGTTTCATCCGGTGACTTTGGATATGACAAATATTGCTCTGGTGACAGAGACCATGCAGAATATTTTAAAAGAGCATGAAGTTGCTGTATTGGTAAACAATGCGGGAGTTGGTTATTTTGGATTGCATGAAGAGCTAAATCCTGCTAAAATCCATGAAATGGTGGCGGTAAATGTAGAAGCGCCACTGGTGTTAAGTCAATTAGCTTTACGGTCGTTAAAACGGCAGCAGGGCTGGCTGATTCAAATTGCATCTGTAACAGCAGAACAGAGAAACCCCCATGGCTGCGCTTATGGAGCCACCAAAGCGGCTGTCAATAGTTTTTCCGAAAGCTTATTTGAAGAGGCCAGAAAATATGGTGTGAAGGTAGCAAGCATTTTGCCGGATATGACGGAAAGCAATTTTTACCGCAATGCGGACTTTTGCCAAGGGGATACGGAAGATACCTATTTGCACCCCCAAGAGGTGGCAGATTGTGTAAAATGGATGTTGGAACAACGAGACGGCATGGTGGTGTCCAAAGTGACATTGCGCCCACAAAGACATCGTTTGGGAAAGAAAAGTAAGGAGTGATAATAGATGGAACAGTTGAATTTGAAATTACATGCATTGACGATTTTTCGTGGTATTCTGCAGGATACCGTGATGCAAAAATTATTGGCTTTGCTGGATTGCAATGGAAAAACCAAGGTGGAGCAGGTTAATTTATATGCGGATTTTACGGCGGAGTTGTACAGCAAAAATGACAATTTAACCCGCTATATTTTAAATTTGATTTTGGAAGATGAAAATGTAATTATGTTACGTTACGCCCAGGGCCTTTCTGTGGATGGGCATTTGAATGATTGCTTGCGACAGGAGTTAATCACATTGCAGCAGGTGGGAACACTCACTTCTGCCACCGTGAAAGCGTGCTTGGCGTACACGGGATTTTTGCCGGAATGGAATACGGAAGAGATTGATTATAGTGCGGAATACACCAAGCGTATTGCCAATATTGGCTCTCATGGCTACGGTATGTTTGCAAAATACCATATGTTTATCATTCGTGACAGTGCCATTACCCCGGTACAATATCCGGATGATACCCAGCTAAATCAGTTAATTGGTTACAAGGATGCAAGGCAAAAGGTGATTGATAATACTTTGGCGTTGCTAAATGACAAGCCTGCAGCAAATGTATTGCTTTACGGAGATGCGGGAACAGGCAAATCTTCTACGGTAAAAGCGGTGGTCAACCGCTATAAAGATAGGGGGTTGCGGCTCATTGAAATTGAGAAAAAACAGTTGCGTGACATTCCGTCCATTATTGATGCGTTGAGCAAAAATCCTCTCAAATTCATTTTGTTTATTGATGATTTGTCCTTTAGCAGTAATGATGACGATTTTGGCGCTTTGAAGGCAATTTTAGAGGGTTCCGTTTCTGCAAGAACTTCTAATATCGCCATTTATGCTACCAGCAACCGTCGCCACTTGATTAAGGAGAATTTTTCCGATAGAGACGGAAATGAAGTGCACTATAACGACACGGTGCAGGAATTGACCTCTTTGTCCGACCGTTTTGGATTGACCGTGTTGTTTACGGCACCCGGCAAAAACGAGTATTTAGAAATTGTAGAAGGCTTGGCAGAACAACAAAATATTACAATGCCTAAAGAGGAATTGTTCTTAAAGGCAGAGCAGTTTGCATTGTTGCATAGCGGACGGTCGGCGAGGGTGGCAAAACAGTTTATTGAGCACTTGTTGTCGTTGGGGTAATGTGCTAAAATACACCACAGTACGATATTTGTTAGGGAGGACATTGATTTATGACATCAAAACCAATCAGAATCGGAATCGCAGGGTATGGCAATCTGGGCAGAGGCGTAGAATGGGCTATTGCACAAAACTCGGACATGGAACTGGTGGCGGTATTTACCCGTCGTGCACCGGAATCCGTAAAGTTAAATAACCCCAATGTAAAAGTGGTGCCTGTAGCAGATGCTGCAGCATATAAAGATGAAATTGACGTAATGATTATTTGCGGTGGTTCTGCAACCGATTTGCCGGCACAAGGGCCGGAGTTTGCTGCCTTGTTTAACACCATCGACAGTTTTGATACTCACGCTAAAATTCCGGAATATTTTGCTTCCATGGATAAAGTGGCAAAAGCCAATGGCCATGTTTCCATTATTTCAGTGGGCTGGGACCCGGGTATGTTCTCTGTAAACCGTTTGTATGCGGAATCCATTTTGCCGGAAGGGGCAACCTATACGTTCTGGGGCAAGGGCATTAGCCAAGGACATTCCGATGCCATCCGTCGTGTAAAGGGTGTGAAAAACGGTAAGCAATACACCATTCCTGTAGAGGCTGCTATGGATGCAGCTCGTAGTGGCAGTTGTCCTACTTTAACCACAAGAGAAAAACATCTCCGCGAATGTTTTGTCGTGGCAGAAGAGGGAGCTGATTTGGCCGCCATTGAAAAAGAAATTAAAGAGATGCCTAATTATTTTTCCGACTATGACACCACAGTGCATTTCATTACGGAAGAAGAGTTACAAGCAAATCACAGCGGTATTCCCCATGGCGGTTTTGTAATTCGTAGTGGAAAAACGGCTGCCGGTGCTAACAACCATGTGATTGAGTATTCTTTGAAGTTGGATTCCAATCCGGAATTTACTTCCAGTGTGTTGGTGTGCTACGCGCGTGCGGCATATCGTTTAGCACAGGCCGGCGATATTGGTGCAAAGACTGTGTTTGATATTGCGCCGGGCTTGTTGTCTCCTAAGTCCGGAGCGAAGTTGCGGAAAGAGTTGTTGTAAGAAGTGTTTTTTAAAATGGATGATAGGCCTCGTGCTTTGTGAAAAGGAGCACGAGGCTTTTTCTGTTCCCTATCCTATATAGCAGGGTTGCCTCGCTTTGTAGGAGTTTGACCGAGACACGAAGGGAATTTTTGCATAAAAAGAGGAAATGTCTCGGCCAAACCGGGTGCAAATCGGACGCATTTCAAGCGTTTTTGCCTGGCTTTGTAGGAGTTTGGCCGAGACACGAAGGGAATTTTTGCATAAAAAGAGGAAATGTCTCGGCCAAACCGGGTGCAAATCGGACGCATTTCAAGCGTTTTTGCCTGGCTTTGTAGGAGTTTGGCCGAGACACGAGGGGAATTTTTGCATAAAAAGAGGAAATGTCTCGGCCAAACTTGGGCACAGAACCCTTCCAACCTACAAATGATTGAATTACAGTCCCAATTCATGGTAAAATAAGCGGTAAGAAAAACAGAACGCTACGAGGTACTCTATGCGAATTGGAATTATGCCCAATTTAGAAATTGCCAATATTATGGAAACTGCGCAGTTGCTTTGCAAAAAATTGCAAGCAGCAGGAATGGAAGCAGTGGTCATGGCAGAAGAAGCCAAAGCTGATTTGACAGGGATGGACATGTTAATTAGCATTGGCGGTGACGGCACCTACCTACATACGACACGCTATGCTGTAGAATATCAAATTCCTATTTTGGGGATGAACATGGGTCGGTTAGGTTTTTTGACCCAATTTGATTTTGATGGCATGGACCAAGCGGTGCAGTTGTTGAAGGATGGGAATTATACAGTTGAGGAGCGTTTTTTGGCGGACATTACCGTATATCGAGAAGGAAAAAAATGCTTCCATGACTATGCTTTTAATGATTTGGTGGTTTTTCGGGCGTACATTCGCCTGTTGGATTTGGAAATTCATGTGGACCAAAGTTTTGCCTCTACGGTGTACGGTGATGGCTTGATTGTGGCAACCCCTACAGGGTCTACGGCCTATTCTCTTTCGGCAGGCGGTCCCATTGTAGAACCGGAAAGCAATGTTATGCTGATTACACCCATTTGTCCACACTCCATCAGTTCCAGACCCATGGTGGTTTCAGGAAAAAAAGTGATTCGTATTCATATCAAACCACAAAGTGGAGAGTCTGCCTTTATTACTGTGGACGGCGGGGAAGCATTTCAAATCAATGAACAGGATGAAGTGGTGGTACAAAAATCTGCGCAAACTGCCAAGGTGGTCAAACTCTACCAAACGGATTTTTACAAAGTGTTACGGGAGAAATTCTTATGAAATACAGCAGAAAAGCAAAAATACTGGAAATTATTGAAGCGGAACCCATTGAAACCCAGGAAGAGTTATGTGAAAAATTACGAGAACTGGATTTTGAAGTGACCCAGGCAACAGTTTCCAGAGATATGAAAGAATTAAAATTAGTAAAAGCGATTGGGGAAAACGGCAAATATCGCTATGCAGCAGCAACCAATGACTTTAATCAAATTTCTGAAAAAATGTTGGCTGTGTTTGCACATGCCTTTGTGTCAGCGGATTATGCAGACCATTTGGCAGTAATTAAAACATTGCCCGGTATGGCGCAAGCGGTGGCCACAACGGTAGATTCTCTGAAAAACCCGGGGATTTTAGGGTCTATCGGCGGAGATGACACCGTGCTGATTATTTGCAGAACAGAACAATACGCCAAAGAAGTGGCAGAAACCTTTAAAAATATTGCGGAGAGATAAATTCTATGCTGGTACAGTTGGAAATTCATAATATTGCGCTAATTGAACAAATCTGCATTGATTTTGAACCGGGCTTATCTGTACTGACCGGCGAAACCGGTGCGGGCAAATCCATTATTATTGATTCCATTCATACCATTTTAGGGGGACGAACCACCAGAGAACTGATTCGCACAGGCTGTGAAAACGCCAGTGTGACGGCTGTTTTTTATGACACTTC
>CAYMRI010000028.1:0-3801 GCA_964392835.1 uncultured Eubacteriales bacterium | reverse complement strand
AATTGCAACAGACCTTGGCGACCCAAGGTATCCAACCGGAAGAAGATGACAATTTAGTTTTATATCGTGAAATTTCTCTGTCCGGCAGAAATATTTGCAAAGTGAATGGAAAAACGGTGCCTCTTTCTGCACTCAAAGAAATCGGAACAGTGCTCATTGATGTACACGGACAGCATGACAATCAATCTTTATTAGATACGGAAAAACAGTTAGAATTGCTGGACGCCTTTTGTGGCAGCAATTTTGGCACCATCAAACAGGAATTTGCCCAAGTGTTGACAGAATATCGCCGCTTGCGGCAACAGTTAAAGCAATTTTCCACTGACGAAAAGGAACGGGCTAATCGCCTGGATTTTCTTTCTTATCAAATCAACGAGATTCAGCAGGCCAAGTTGAAAGAAGGAGAAGAGCAGGGGTTGCTTTCTCGGAAAAATATTTTGCTCTCTGCTGAAAAAATTCAAGGGGCATTGAGCGAAGCTTACTCCATTTTATATGATGGAAACAAAAAGGATGACAATGTACGAGATATGCTTTGTGAGGCAGAATCTGCGCTACAAAGTTTGGGGAAAATTGATGAACGCTACAGCGATTTGGCGGCAAAGATAGAAGAATGTCGTTACCAATTGGAAGATATTACAGAGCAAATCCGTGACCAACGGGACAGTGTGGAAATAGAGCCCAATGAACTGGAAGACTTGGAAGAGCGGCTATATCTAATTTCCCAGTTAAAGCGGAAGTATGGAAACAGTATTCAGGAAATATTGCAATATTTGACAAAAGCACAGGAAGAATATGACAAATTAAGCCATTTTGCAGAAAATACCCAAGCGCTGGAAGCAGAAATTGGCGGACTGCGTGTAAAGTTAAAGAGCTTGGCGGGCAAAATGACGGAAAGAAGAAAACAAGCAGCGGCTATGCTGGAAAAGGGGATTTTGGAGCAGCTAAAGGATTTGGAAATGCCACATGCGCAATTTGAAATTGCTTTGACAAAAACGGAATCCTTCCTAGAAACCGGCTGGGACCAAGTGGAATTTCTGATTTCGCCTAACTTGGGAGAACCGGTGAAACCGTTGGCAAAGATTGCTTCCGGGGGCGAGATGTCCAGAATGATGCTGGCAATCAAAGCAGTGCTGGCAAAGGTGGATAGTATTCCCACTTTGATTTTTGATGAAATTGATACAGGCATCAGCGGCGTTGCCGCAGCCCGGGTGGCAGATAAAATGCGAATGTTGTCAAAACACCATCAAGTACTTTGCGTAACGCATTTGGCAAGAATTGCCGCTTGTGCAAATCATAATTTATATATTGAAAAAATGATGGAAAACGGAACCACAACAACTATCGTCACACCGTTGGAAGGTGACGGCTTGGTGATGGAAATTGCACGATTATTAGATGGAGATTCCTGCACAGAAACCACAAAACGGCACAGTCGGGAAATGTTATTAAGCGCCGGTCGGCAAATATAAAAAGTATAAAAAAATAGAAAAAGCGTAACAATAGGCTGTAGGAGTGTGAATGATACATGAAAAACAGCCGCTTTTTTTTAATCCCTATTACGTTAGTGTTATGTGTGTTTGCAGCAAGCTTTTTGCTGGCGCAATTTTTTCTACCATCTCAAATTACCTTGATGCAGCGGGAGGGTGAGGCAGACTATACGCTGAACCTTCCTTTTTTTCTTTCGGTAAATACAGATGAGTTGGAATATTCAGGCACAAAAGCCATTCCGGCAGTAGAAAGTAATGAATCCATAACTTGTTATAAAAAGGACGGAACCATTTGCCTTCGGGCAGTGCAGGCAGGAGAAAGTGAGATTACCCTGCGGTTATTGGGATTTTTGCCTGTAAAAAATGTGGTGGTCAAAGTTTTACCGGAAACTACCGTTTATGCAGGAGGAGATGCCATTGGACTTTCCTTGCGCGCCGGAGGATTGGTGGTTGTAGATTTTAAAAATTTTCAAAATGAAAATGGGGATAGCTGCAATCCCGCAGAAGCGGCAGGCCTGCGACGGGGAGATAAAATTTTAACCTGCAACGGCCAAGAGGTAACAGACAGTGATGATTTTGCTCGGTTGGTCAGCACCGGAGAAGGGGCTCCGTTACAGTTAACATATGAACGGGATGGTGTTGTTAGTGAGATTTTGATTACACCCCAATTATCTAAAGAAGATAATCTGTACCGCCTGGGAATGTGGGTGCGGGATGGTACAGACGGCATCGGCATTTTGACATTCATCAATGAAAAAACAGGGGTTTACGGTGCTATCGGACATGGCATTCAGGATACGGATTTAGAAGAACTGTGTGCTTTGGAATATGGGTTTGCCATGAAAGCAAGGGTAATTGGGATACAAAAAGGACTTTCCGGTGCCCCGGGGGAATTGAAGGGTATGTTTGACAACACAGATACCCCTTTGGGTAATGTGTTATATCAGGATGAAACAGGGGTGTATGGAACCTATTTTTTTGATTCTGCAGTAGGAAAGGAAGCCTTGACGGGGCGGCAGAAGTTGGAGATAGGCCTTAGTTTTGAAGTAAAAACGGGGCCGGCTACCATTTTGACTACCATCGGAGACGATGGGATACAGGAATATGATATTGAAATTACCCAGGTGTATTATAATCGGGTCAATAGCACCAAAAGTATGATTATTCAGGTGACGGATGAAGACTTGCTTGCCCGCACAGGGGGGATTGTGCAGGGAATGTCTGGGTCGCCACTAATCCAGAATGGAAAGCTGATTGGAGCCGTAACGCACGTGCTGGTTAACGATCCAACAAGGGGTTATGGTATCTTTATAGAGAACATGCTGGAGACAGCAAATCAGGTGGCGGAAGAATAAGCAAAGAAAGACGCGTCATAGGCAAAAAAAAAGGTGCTGAAATCGAGAGATTTTGGCACCTTTACTTTATCCAGGTAGTAAAAATCATAATAATTTTCTTAAGAGGGAGATCAAATGGCAAGAATAGGGTTTGTCAGCAGTCTGAGCCCCGGATTTGACTCCGGGGCTTTTGCATATCACAAGGCATTTATATATACCCCTGCATTAAGATTTTATTCGCCACCAGACTCGCATGACTTGTTACAACAGATGCCATACCGACTTATTGCTCTTTAGATAGCCTTGAATAATGGCAGAAAATTTGCACAAAATTGGCACAGTTTTGCCGATGACAAGAGAATGTGAATATGCTATAATTGTATCGTCCAATAGTGGGCTCGGGTAAAAAATAAGGCTGTAGAATAAGCAATATTATTAGTATAAAGCACCTGCAAAAACAGCTATGTTTTTGCAGGTGTTTTTATGTCTCAAATCCGTAGTTGTTTAAACTATCAAAAAGTCCGCATAAATACAAGTTTCTTGCCAGACCGAAAAGTAATTTTTACGTTAAAGAGAGCAGTCATGTTATCGCAAAATCAAAAAAATTGCATTGTTAGATTTTCTTGGGTTTGTTTGTTGAGCTGGACGTTTGAGATATTTACACTTGCGATTTTGCGATAACACTATTTCGCCCGGAATTGCAACATGGTAATTCTTAAACATTCGTATTGTTAGCAATTACGCCCCCGCAGTCATGGGCGGCAGTCATATATCGTTCTTTCAACGCATACTGTTCTTGAATTACAAGAGATAGATCGGGAAGGTGTATGCCTTTTCGTTGATTGGACGGATACGATCACAGTTGTCTATGATCAGACCGGGCTTGATGTTCAATTTATATTTGCTCAGCACATCAAAGTTCTTAGTAGGCTTTGTGGGAGCAACACCTTTCTTAACCTCAATTGGATAAATGTCTCCGG